>CALHCA010000032.1 GCA_937930585.1 uncultured bacterium | reverse complement strand
GTAGTATTTTACTATAAATTTACTTTTTCGACAAATCGATTAAAAATTTTACGCCAATTTTACTCTTTTCTATCTTATATTTAATTTTGCAATTTGTTAAAATATTTTTAACTATGTAAAGTCCAAATCCGCTACCTTTTTCTTTATTTAGGTCGAAATTTGTTTCGAAAATTTTAGTGTTTTTGCTATCTTTAATTTTCTGATTTGAATTTTCAATATAAAACCAGTTATTCTTGACGCCAATATTTATTTGACCGTTTTGGTCGGAATGCTTTATGGCATTGCTCACTAGATTTGAGAGAATGATTTCTAGCGCTGTTTCACCAATATAAATTTCTTCTTGACTCAGCTGGTTGTCTATTGAGATATTTTTTTGCTCGGCTAATAATTTATAGTTATCTAAAACCTTTTGCAATACTTTATTGATATTGATAAGCTTCTCGTCATTTTTTAGATTTTCGAATGAAGAGGTTGATAGTATTTGAGCAATATTTTGAGTTAACTGATCAACGATGTTAAGACAATCTTCGATAGATTTCTCTTTATTTTTATATCTGCCGATACCATACTTCATATTTTCGAGAATTATTTTAAGGCTCGCTAACGGAGTTTTTAACTCGTGGGAAGCACCTCTAAAAAACTCGCTTTTCAGTTTTTCGAGTTTAGTGATTTCTTGATTTTTAATTTCTAAGCTATCAATTGATTCTAGGAGCGTTAAATATAAGTCATTTATTTGGCTTTTTAGAGCGCCAACTTCATTTGTGGAATTAACTTTCAATTTGGCATTTCGATTGAGTTTCATCATTTGAGTAGTCGTAGTTTTGATTTCGTTGATATTCTTGGTGATGATTTTGGCGTAAATTAATGAAACGATAATTGAAAAAATGAAAGAAAACAAAATCGAAATTGGCAAGAACTGAAAAGTTAGCTCTTTCGCATCTTTATTCATATCTGTTGTTGAGATAAATTTAACCAGTATTTTTTTGTTAGAGGCGGTCTGCACTTCTCTATCTTCAATAACTAACGAGTTATTATTGCTGGTCAGATCAGCCCCAATCTGATTATCGATTTTAATCTCATTTAAATGGTCGTTATCTTTTACAAAAGCTTTAACTTTGCTGCTTTTAGAATACAGCTCAAGTATTTGCTTGATACTTTCGATATTTTTTCCTTGGATATTCTTGGTGATTTGGTCTGCTTTTTGGGTGATTTCTCGCTTGCGGGTTTCAAGATAGACTTTTGGAAAAATAAAGTAAATTAACGCATGAATTAAAATCGCTAAAATACTCAACGTGGAAAACGTATATAAAAACATTTTTGGAAAAATTTTCAAATTTCTCATTTTCTCTCCAGTTTATAGCCTACATTGCGGATGGTTTTAATGCAATCAAGCCCGAATTTTTTGCGTAGATCTTTTATATAAACATCAATCACTCGGTCGAATGGTATATTCTCACTTTCCTTCCAGACATTTTCTAAAATCTGCTTTCTAGTTAAAGCTATGCCTTCGTTGAGCAATAAGTATTTTAAAACCTCAATTTCTTTTGCGCTAATTTCTACTGCGGAATTATTTATTTTTGCAGAAAAATTACTAAAATTAATTTCTAGATCTTTATATCTGAAAACTTCGAATTTTTCATAATTTTTTGTAATCAGTGCGTCAATTCGAGCTTTTAAAACTGGGAGCGAAAACGGTTTTTCAATATAGCCATCTGCCAGATTTGAAAAGGCGGTTATTTTGAATTCCTCATCGCTAAAAGCGGTTAAAATAAGAACTGGCAGATTGCTTTTTTCTCTGATTTTTTGAAGGACATCTAGGCCGTTTATAAATGGAATTTGAATATCTAAAATCACCAAGTCGATTTTATCTGATTCGAATTTAGACAAAGCCTCTCGCCCGTCGCGCGCTTCAATTATTTCATAGTCAAATTCAGATAGATATGCGCAAATCCCTTCTCGTATTGTTGCGTCATCTTCGGCGATAAGTATTTTCATTATCATCTTTTAATATTATATCACTTTATAGCGTCTACTTCAAAGAGAATATCAGCGCCATTACGGCACTGATATTGTTTCTTTATTCTGCGTCTGATAGTAAATCTTTAGGGTTTTTCTTTAGAATACCAGATGAAGCGATGTATAGCGAAATTGCGAGCACGATAGTCATGAATATAATTACCCAGACTAGCATATTTGGATTGATTGTCATATCAAGACTGCTGAGAGTTTTATTGAATCCATCCACCTCGGCACCACCACCTAGGCCTGTTGAAGCTGACTGTTTTGCGATTTGCTTGGCGATATTTCCAGTAACACTTTGTAGAATGTTGTTTCCAATGTGTTTTCCGGCATAGCTAGCCAAGAAATATGAACCGATTAAAGCCGGGATTGCCACGAAGGCTAACTCTACCACAAACTGGGCTAAAATTTGGCCTTTCGAAATTCCTAATGAAAGCAATACTGCGATTTCTTTTTTGCGAGCATTAATCCATAGGAATAATAGTAGTGAAACTATAATTCCAGCGAATAGCAATGACCCGATAAATAACTGGTTAGCTATAGAATAAACTCCTGAAATTGATTGTTGAAGCGCGGGATAGTTCGAAGAGCTTTTAATTAGACTGTATTCTTGCCAGTTTATATCTAATTTTCCGAGATCTTTTATAACTTGATCAAGGTTTTTATTTCCTTTAACGGAAAAAGTTGCATCTTGGTAGGTTGCCGTGTCTTCGGTATTCCCATAAACCTTTGCTGCAGTGTGAATATCTGTAACTAAGGTGTTTTCGTAAAGTTCTTGTGCAGCAGTAACGCCACCTTTATTATGCCCGTCAAAAAGGCCTTTTATTTCAACTTCTACCGTTTCGTTAGCGCCTTTTTCATTATCTGCGTCAAATAAATTTGATTTTAGCTTAATTTTATCGCCAACTTTGAGATTGTTCTTTTTGGCTAAATCTTTGTGAATTAAAACCTTATTTTTGTCTTGGCTGGTTAAATGCTTACCTTCAACTAATTTATATGCGCCTGAAACAAATTTAGTTTCCTTAGAAGAATCATTAACACCAGTAAGCATTATGGCTCTTTTGAAATTTTTAGCTCGCTCAGGTGATTGGTTGGCTGCGGTTTCGGCTGTTTCGATGATGTCGTATCCGTCTAAATCAGCAACGCTATTAATTCTTTTTACGTAGCTTTCTATATTTTCAGAATTGGCAATTTTTTTAATATCTTGACCTTTGACGTTTCCTCCACCTCTTGGTGTGCCAGGATTAACTCGGCGGTTTATTTCCATCGAAAAGCTATTTGTGATATTGCTAAAAGTTTTGGTTGAAGCTTTATCAGTGGCTTCTTTAATAGACAAACTAATTAAACTTAAGGCCGACATTGTTAAGATAACCAGTAAAATCACTAGTGATTTTAAGCCTTTTCTCGTTACGTATGCAAAAGCATTTTTTAACATTATTTTTACTCCTTTCTACCCGCGTTTACTGATTAATTTTTTATTTTTAAGTTCGAGCACGATATCAGCGGCTCGCGCAACTTCTTTGCTGTGAGTTACAACAATTACGCATTTATTTCTTTCTTTAGCTAACTTTTTTAGAATTTCAATAATCTCGCTAGCTGTGTTTTCGTCCAGATTTCCAGTTGGCTCATCGGCTAAAATAACTGGCGCGCTCGAGACTAATGCACGGGCTATTGCCACTCTTTGCTGCTGGCCGCCTGAAAGTTTCATTACGTTTCGTTTAACTTGGTGTTCGCTAAGGCCAAGTTCTAACAAAATATCTTGCTGAGCTTTACTATTTACTAAGCGAATATTTTCGAGCGGTGAAAGGTAATCGATGAGATTATAATTTTGAAAGACTAGCGAGATGTTGTTTTTGCGATGATTTGTGTAGCCGGTTTCTTGGATGTTCTCTCCATTGAAAAGTATCTTTCCGCTGTCTGGCTCATCTAAGCCAGCTAGTAATGAGAGCAATGTGGATTTTCCGGCGCCAGATTTACCAATAATTGCATAGAACTTCCCTTTTTCGAAACTCTCACTAACGGTCGCCAGAACTTTTTCTCTCGAATCTTTATAACTATAAGTTAAATTTTTAATCTCTAATATTTTCATAATATTCTCCTAACTAATTTTTGATAAAATTTCCTTTGGTTTTTTAGCTAAAATCATCATTGATGCAATAATTACGGACAGAATAATTATTGTGATTAATATGCCGTAACTTTGGGCGAACACCATTAGGCTGCCTAATTCGAAGACTCCGTTTGTAAAACTTGATGCTATGGATGAGGTTTCTTCAGCTTCACTAAGGCTTTTTGTGATTAAACTGAAAACTAAATTTCCAAGAATGAAAGAACCGATTATTACTGGAATTGAAATTAAAACTAGCTCTATAATAAATTGTGATATTATTTGAAGTTTACTTGCACCGATTGATAGTAAAATCCCTATTTCGTAAATTCTCTCGCGTAACCAAAGCATTAGAATTAAACTAAGCACCACACTTCCGCCAATTATTATCAAATAAGTCATTAAATTGATAATATTTTTAACTCCTGCTATCGATTCTAGAGTATCCTTGAAAGCAGCATTATTTTTCTCGATTTTATATTTGGACCAGTCAATATTAAGTTTTTCAGTTTTTGCGATGGCTTTGTCTAGCTGGTCTGCTGTTTCGGTATATAGAGTTATTTTGCTTAAAAGGTCTTCACCTTCTGGTAGATTAAGTGATCGCATAGTTGTTTTGAAATCCGAAAATATTGTATTCTCGCTAAAATCAGAAGATAAACCGGTGTATTTTTCTTGCTTTTTGCCGTTAAAAATTCCTATGATTTCGAATTTAGTTTTTTGAGTTTCAGTTTTTTTGCTGCTCATATTTATTAAATCTAGTTCAATCTTATCACCAATTTTTAGATTGTTTTTTTGAGCAAAAACTTCGTGAATTAAGGCCTTTTCTCTATTATTTTGTTCTAAATGGCGACCTTGTTTGAGTTTGAATACGCCGCTGCTAAAGAGCGTATTTTTAGCAGTATTATTAGTGCTGTGAATTGCAACTGTATTTTTTAAATCTTCACCGATATCATCGCGCCGGACTTGCTGGTCGGCAGATACAGCTTTAGCGTTTATGAGTTTGGCTAAGCCTTCATATTCGAGTAATGATTCTTTGATTTCTTTAATATTTCGAATATTCTTAACATCTTTATAGCTAAAGTAGCCCTGAGAATCTTTCTTGACTATCGAGAAAGATGAATTCGATGCTTTATATAGCGAATTTTCTAGATTACTACTAGAATTAACTACGCTCAAACATGCGTATAAGCTTGAAAGCACCGCAGTAAGAATTAAAAAAACAATTGTAGTTCTTTTTTTCTTCCGTGTAACATAAGCTAGCGACTTTTGTATAATTTTCAATCTATCTCCTTTCGCTTTAGTTTCATATTTAACTATATTTTATGATAGTTTTATGAAGTGAATATGAAATTTGACAGATTGTTGATCTTTCGAAAAGAAAACCTTTAAAAATATCTACTATTTTTCTAACTCTTTAATAATTGATTCAACTTCTTTTGCGGAAGTAACTTTTCGCCATTCTGTTTTGACTGTGTTTAGAAAAATCTCCTGGCCGCTGATTGCAATTTTATCGCTTTCTTTTAGATTTTCGGGTTTTGCTTCAATAAACAAATTAATCTTAATATTTTTGTTGTTTTTAATTGCATAAATGAAATCTGGCGAAGTTGTCCCGCCTGTGAAAAGTGGAATTCGAATTGCTCTCTGCGGAATTTTACCAAACACCAAAACTTTTTCAGCTGGTTTAATTTTACTAATCTCCATTTCAGGATTTACAGAATCATAACAAATTTCATTCCACAGATTACGGTCATCAACTTCAATTTCCGTTGAAGAAAATGCTCCGAGCGAACTTTTCGAAATTTCCTCCACAAACTCTCCGTTGCGAATCAATGAAGTGTTTGCAGTAAAATTAAGTTTATTATATTCAAATTTTTGCGAAAATTCTTCTTCAAAAACTTTCTTAAAATCTCGAATAATATTCGCCAAGCTGATCACGTTAAAACATCCTTTTTCAAAATTATTCTTTTTTGATAATATCGCTTCGTGCTAAATTTTTGGTGAAATATTTGTGTTTTGTGACAATTTTTTCAAAAAATCGCCATAATGAATCGCTTTCAGAGTATAACCAGAATTAACACGCGAAACCTCGCTGTGTATTTCTCTTCCATCAGAAATTAAGCTTTCTTTTTCGTTATAAATTTCGCTTTTGCGCAAGTTTTCGCCAATTGATTTTTTCGCAATTTCGAAAATTTTATCCTCACTCAATTCCTCGAATTTAATCATATATCTTTGTGAAACTTCAAGCCACAACTGTTTAATTTTCTCCCAGTTGTTTTTGCGAAGTTTAACTTTTTCAGCTGATTTCTTTGGATTATTTCGAATTTTATCTTTTCGCACACCAGAGCTTGGCAATAATTCTTGGAGTTTTTCGCTATCGATAATTTTTTCATTGTCATCGATAATTTTCTCGTCAGTCAATCTGTTTCGAACTTCTCGCCTATTTTCACCATATTTGATAGAGATTAATTCGTCGATAATATTATCGCTAATTATTCCTTCGAAAATTTTACCGCCATCAGTGTTGATTTCGCTAACAAGTTTTTTAACAAAATCACTTTCACTAAAATCGACAATATAGCTCAAACGAAATTCTTCTTCACTGATCCGGCGTCCATTTTCATCAACTGGCAAACGTAAACCGCGTCCAACTTCTTGAAGTTTCGAAATTTCACTTCCAGAGCTTCGAATCTTTGCAATCACAAAAACATTTGGATTATCCCACCCTTCTCGCAAAGTCCATTTCGAGAACAAGAATCGTCGCAAAATCCACTTCCCTTTTTCGTCTTTAAAAGAAATCAAGCGATTTTTGTTGCGCAAAATATCATCAACTTCATTTTGGATTTGTTCATCGCCCTTCCCAGCAGCATCTTCAGCAAAATATCCGCCGTGGCATTCCGTGATGTTTTCAAGCGATTTTTCAAGAAAATCTTTATATTCGATATTTGTTTCTTTCGAGATTGCATCTTTAAGCTTTTTTCGCAAAAGTTTTTCGAAAGTGCTTTTCAACCAACCATCCTCTTTTCGATAAGAAGAGATTGAGTCGATGAAGAAGAGTGAGAGTGTTTTAATTTTTGCCGGATTCTCGCCAGCATTTTCACGCACCCAGTTTTCGCGTTCTTTTTTGAAGTGCTGATCTAAGGCTTGTGAAATTATAATTTCTTGATATGAAGCGTGCGAAGTTTTTGGGAAGAGCTTCATTCCTTTTTCGAGTTCTAAACCGCTTGAAAGTGCTTTCGCTCGCGCACCTTCAAAAGTTAAACCACCCTCAAAATCGCTTGGCAAACTTTCGCCTGCAAGGATTTCAAACTCTTTCGCTCCTTTTGTTAGGGTTAATTTTGACGTGGTGACGCTTTTTACGGTGTATTTTTCATGCTCATCACTGTGAATTTCAGGATAAAACGCATCAACCGCTTTCACTAAACCTTGGTTAAAACTCTCAACAGCATTTAAATCATAAACTAAATTCGAATAATCTTTTTGAGTAGTTGCGCTTTTACCCTTGCCAATTTTAATCTCAGGAAAAGTAGCTCCAAAACGCAAAATCAGTTGCGGTTTCAAACTTTCAATCGCTTGAAAAGCTTTCGAGTCACGCCTGAATCTGTGTGGTTCGTCAATTATTAAAATCGGTCGCGTAGCTTTGATTGCTTCTAGCGGTTTTGAAACGCTCGAGATTAAAGTTTGGTCATATTCTGCTGTCATTGATTTTGAAGTGATCATCGCGTCATTAATCAACAAACATTTAATTGTTCCGTACTGATTTCGCGTTCCCTCCAAAAAATCCACCAATTCGCTTGGTAGGGTTTTTCGCCCTTTTTTGGTATTAAAAGCTCCGGCGTTAATCACACTTAGATCAATTTTTACATCAGGATAAAAAGTCGAAAAATATCGTCGTGCATAATCTGCTGAAATGAAATTCTTCGCGCCTTCTTTAATCGCTAAGCTTGGCACAAAAATAATGAATTTATTCAAACCGAAATTTTTATAAAGTTCATACATCGTTTTTGTATAAACAAAAGTCTTTCCTGTTCCAGTTTCCATTTTGATGTCGATAATATTGTTCGATCCCAAATTAAAACTACTTGGTTTTGTGCTTTTTTCGACAAATTTTCTCACATTTTCGGCACATAATTTAATTATTGGATTAGCATAAACATATCTAAAATCCGGATCGCTTTTTTCATCAAAATCACGGCAGCCTTCCATCGCGCCAACAATCGCATTAATCGCTTTTTGCTGGTGTTCTAGTGTCTCTAAATAAATCGCCATTAGTATCGCTCCAATAGTTCAATCTTATTACTTTTTTCGAAAGCTGTTCGAAGGTTTATTTTGAGTTCGTTCAGTTCATTGAAAGCAAAGCTATATGGAAAAATCACAATCGACTGCACCGCTAATTTATTTTTACCAATTGCATTCAAAAGCTCGCGCGTGGCTTCACTGCTCCAGCCCGTCGAGATCAAATATAAACGCTGTTCAATATAATGCGCTTGATAGCCTGCAAATTCAACAATTTTTGGCGTTTGGTTAAATTCAAAACCGTCGTCAATCAACCACGTTTGCAAAATCGCTTTTTCGCCACCGTCAAAAGTTGTGGTCATATCTTCTGGAAAAGCCACAATTGCATTCGGATCAAATTCTTCCAATTTCAAAAGTGCGTTTTCGTCGTTTGGTGTGGTGAGGCGGAAGTGTTTAAAGCCAGAATTATCACCGATTTTGGCGGCAGCACGAATAATTCTCTCGCGCGAGATTTGATCGATAGTTTTGTAGCCAGCCTTTTCGGCCTCGCTATTTTTTGAAACTTTTTCTGGTAATTGTACTAAAATATATTTGCGATTTCCGCCGTCTTCTTTATTGAGCTGCATTACAGCGTCGGCTGTGGTGGCAGAGCCGGCAAAGAAATCAAGAACTACTGCATTTTTATTTGCAGATAGATTTATTAAGAATATTTCAAGCTCAACTGGTTTTGGATTTGAGAATAATCCTTGCATTTCAAGTTCAGTAAGGCGTTTAGTACCTATAGAATTGAGAAAGTTTTCATTTAACCAATTTTTTTCACGTTGGTATTTATTTTGATCTTCACTTGGATTATGGTAGTGTTTTATGTATATTTTTCCATTTTTATAATATAAGTCGTTTTTATCACTCTCAAATTTTTTA
>CALHCA010000031.1 GCA_937930585.1 uncultured bacterium | reverse complement strand
CCAATTAGTAAACCATCTATTCCTTTAATATTTGCATAATCCGTTGCGAATTCTGGCTGTACACTTCCACCATAAACTACTTGAATATTCTCAGCAGTTTTTACGCCATAAAGTTGTTTTATCTGATTTCGAATAACTTTTACCGCTTTTCGAATATCATCAGGGTTAGCATTCACGCCAGTTCCGATCGCCCAAACTGGTTCATACGCAATAATCACTTTCGTAATATCTTCACTTGATACATTTGCAAGCCCGCCAATTAGCTGATCATTCAGAACTAAATCAGTTTCATTATGGTTTCGCTCATCAGATGTTTCACCAATACACAAAATTGGCCGAATATCGTTTCGAATTGCTGCAGCAACTTTTGCACGTATATCTTTATCTGTTTCGTGAAAAATATTTCGCCTTTCAGAATGGCCAACTAACGCATATTGGACAATTCCGCGGAGCTGTGAAATTGCTATTTCACCGGTAAAAGCTCCGTGGTCTCGCCAGTAAAAATTCTGTGCCGCTAACTTAAATTGCCTATGATTAACTTGCAAACTCAAAGATTGCAGAGTGAAAGTTGATGGCGCGAGAATAATTTCCATTCCACGATGAGCTTGAATTTTATCACTCAATTTATGCAAAAAAATACTTGATTCCTGCATATTTAAGTTCATTTTCCAATTAGCGATAACAAGTTTTTTATCCATAATACTTTTATTTTATCATTTTATTTTATTTTTGTAAATTCTTATGCTTTATTTTCTAGAACTTCAAATCCTGGTAAATTTTCACCGCTCATCAATTCAAGAGCTGCACCACCACCAGTTGAAATTAATGAAAAATCCGCATTTTCCTTATTTTGACTCGACCAATCCAAAACGAAAGCCGAGGTGTCGCCACCACCAACTATTGATTTTGTGCCATTTTTTGTAGCTTTCGAAATTGCAGAACAAGTCTGAGAAGAACCTTTTGCAAAATTCTCAATTTCAGCATAGCCGATTGTTCCATTCCAAACTATCATTTTTGCATTTAAAATTTCATTTTCAACTCGCTGAATTGATTTCTCTCCTAAATCGAGAATAATTTCATTTTTTAAAACCGCCGTAACGGGTTTTTCAATCCTTTCAGAGTCTTTCGAGAGCTCGCTAGCCACAGCAACATCTTCTGGCAAAATTATAAAATTTCGCAAGCTGTTAAACCCAACTTTTCGCTCCGCAAGTTCAAAAATCTGTTCAATAATCTCATTTTGGCCATCTTCAATTCGACTTTTTCCAACTTCAACATTTAAATACTTCAAAAAAGTATTTGCCATGGCTCCAGCTACAATAATTTTATCAGCTCGCTCAATAAATTTCTCGATTAATGGCAGTTTATCAGATATTTTCGCACCGCCCATTACCGCCACAAATGGTCTTTCGGGGCTATTAAAAGCCTGCAAGATTGTCGAGTATTCTTTTTCAAGCAACAAACCAGCTACGCTTGGCATTTTTTTGGCAATTTCACTAGTTGAGGTATGTTCACGATGAATAACACCAAAACCGTCCTGCACAAATAAATCCGCACCAGTAACCTGTGCTAACGCTTCCGCAAATTCTGGTAAATTATTTTTCTCAGCCTTCGAAAAACGCAAATTTTCCAACATTTCAATCTTATAATCATCATCTGCATCTCTAATTGGAACTGAGTATCGTGTTCGTGGAAAAATTGGCGTAGTATGAAAATTCATCGGAAAATTCAAGCCTTCAGTCTGTAAAAGCTCACGCAAATTATTAAAAACTGGTCGCAGAGAATATTTTCGAGTTCCATTTGGCAAATGTTCAAGCTCATCCAAATCGGCGATTCCTTCAACCGATTTTGGTCGCCCAATGTGTGAAATAATAATTATTTTTTTAACCCCTCGTTCAATCAGATTTTTTATTGTTGGTAAACTTGACCGAATTCGATAATTATTTAAAATCTTCACTGAGCCATCTTCTGAGTATTCAATAGGCACATTATAATCTGCACGAAGCAAAATTACCTTCCCCTGTACATCAATGTCATTTATGGTTTTTTTGTTAAACATTTCGTTCCTTTTTATTTTGAAAATATTTTACACAATTTTAGCATAAACTCATTAATTATTCAACTGTTTTATTTAATATGCTATATATTTTATATTATCAAAAATATCAAAGCCCCACTCCAGCCATATCTAATTTTATAAAAATCTATCACACCAATTTAATAATAACTATTGACATATAAATATTTTTGTGCTATAATAACAACATAATCATCCAAAAAATAAAAAATATCAAAACAAAATGATTATAGAAAGGGAATATTTTGTTTAAAGTTATTCGAGTAAACCAATCTGAAGAATCTTATTCAGTAAACGTTCGAACAAGTCGCGAAAAATAATTAAGACTTTCAAAAATCTAAAAAATCGCCCGCTGTCCTTGGGGCGATTTTTAAATATTTCAATAAATTGTCAAGCGTTATTATTTAGTAGATTTCGCCATTCGTTTGCGCTCATTTGAGTCGAGATAGCGCTTTCGAAGACGCAAATTCTGTGGCGTAACTTCAAGAAGCTCATCATCTTCAATAAAATCAATGCATTGTTCAAGACTTAACTGAGTAAACGGTGTTAGCTGAACTGCACCATCAGAAGATTTTGAACGCATATTCGTGAGGTGTTTTTCTTTCACAACATTAATTTCAAGGTCTTCTTGGCGATTATTTAAACCAACAATCATTCCGGCGTAAACTTCAGTTCCTGGGCCAATAAATAATTCACCACGGCTTTCTGCGCTTTGAAGAGCGTAAGGTGTTGACACCCCTTTTTCGAAAGCTATTAATACACCGTTTCGGCTTGAAGGAATTTTAGCTCCGACCTCTTGATAACCATATGGCAAGCTATTCATGATAATAGTACCTTTTGTAGCGGTCAGCATTAGATTTCGAAGTCCAATCATCGCACGAGTTGTAATAATATAAGTTAAGCGAGTAGCCCCTGTCGGTAGACTCTCTTGCGCGCGCATTTCTGCTCGGCGGGTTCCCATTTCTTGACTCACTGCACCGACAAATTCAGGTGCGACTTCAATAATTAATTCTTCGACCGGTTCTTTTTCGATACCATCTTCCTGAATCGTAACCACTTGTGGACGGCCAACTTCGAATTCAAAACCTTCACGGCGCAATGTTTCAATCAAAACAGAAAGATGGAGTTCGCCACGACCTGAAATAATAAAACCAATTCCACTTTCTTCGACTTGTAGTGAAACATTTGTTTCGAGCTCTTTCTTTAGGCGATCGCCGATTTGGCGCGAAGTCGTAAACTCACCTTCACGGCCTTTCATTGGACTAGTATTCGGACCAAGATACATCGAAAGAGTCGGCTTTTCTACCTCAATTGTTGGCAGAGCCTCGGGATTATTGACATCAGCCAAAGTTTCACCAATCTCCGCTTCAACTACTCCTGTAATAGCAACAATATCTCCAGCAAAGGCTTCTTGAATTTCCTCACGATTCAATCCACGATACGCAAAAAGCTTATCAATTTTAGCCTTTTTAACCACACCATCTCGCTTAATTAGCGCAATTTGCTCACCAGATTTTACTTTTCCGCGTGAGATCCGCCCGATTGCATATTTTCCTAAGAAATTATCGTAAGTCAAAGAAGTTACGAGTAATTGAAAATCACCTTCAAGTTCAACTTTTGGCGCAGGAATTTCGTTAATAATTGCATCAAAAATCGGCTCAAAATTTGCATCTGCCTCTGGATTTTCTGGCACTTCAGGCCATGCTTTACCGTCGCGACCAATCGCATAATAAGTTGAATACAACAATTGAGCATCATTCGTAGCAAGTTCCAAAAATAAGTCTGAAACCTCATCATTAACTTCTGTGATTCGACGAGCTGGTTTATCAATTTTATTCACTACCACAATTGGCTTTAAGCCAAGTTCAAGCGCTTTCGAAAGCACAAACTTTGTTTGCGGCATTGGGCCTTCTTGAGCATCCACAACCAAAATCACACCATCCGCCATATTCAGTGTGCGTTCAACCTCGCCAGAAAAATCAGCATGCCCTGGCGTATCAATAATATTGATTTTATAATCGCCATGATAAATTGACGTCTGTTTTGCGGTGATTGTAATTCCGCGCTCCGACTCTTGATCTCCTGAGTCCATCAAAAGTGTTTGACTCATTTCAGCCTGATTTTCACGAAAAGTATTGCTCTGCTTTAAAAGACCATCCACCAAAGTGGTTTTTCCGTGGTCAACGTGAGCAATAATAGCTACATTTCGAATATTTTCTGATTTCATATTTTCTCTCTATTAAAAATTATTATAAAACTTTAAATATTCTACCATTTTTCTCACTAAAAATCAACCAAACTATTTAGAGAAATTACGCCACCAAAGAATTTTATTCGTAATATTGAATAGCCAATATATTCGCCGATCATAATTCAAAATTATCAAATGCGTGTGTTGGTGCTTAACAGTTTTTCGAATATTTTGCGCCGCACGAGCGTAAATCGAAAAACCCCGAGCTTCATATTTTGACAAAATTTCAAAATACTCTTCTTTTTCTGCTGGCGAAAAATCACTAATAGTCTCTGTGAACCTCTTCGGAATTAGGAGTAAATGTTTATCAACTTCGAAACCATCCCAAATCTGATACGGAAACAGGTTTTCAACCAGTACAAAATGCTCAAATTTTTCTATAACCGAGTCATCACGTACCACTCTGTCATAAAAATTATAATCTTCACCCTCATGTTTTTTATTTTTTACATATTTTTCATATTTTTTACCAATCCCGTTAGGCTTTCTTGTGTCCATTCTTTTTTATTTTACCTTTCAATTTTACATACTCATCTAAATAATATTAACATACCTTTAATATTTTTTCAAAAAATGAAAAAAGTTGTTGACTTTACAAAAAAAGTCTGCTAAAATGGTAATTGTTCGGGTGATTAGCTCAGTTGGCTAGAGCATCTCGTTTACACCGAGAGGGTCTGGGGTTCGAGTCCCTAATCACCCACCAATTGAAATTATATCGAAAAGCTTCAATTCTGGAGCTTTTTTCTTTTTTTCGAAAGCTTTACTCATTGACTTTTTAAGCTTTTTATGTTATTATATATATTCTAGTACCTTTCATGCACTGGAAAATTCATAAGAAAGTGAGGGGTTGAAAAAATGATCAACCTTTTTACAAACCTAATTTTATTCATCCTGCGTTTACTAAATATGGTAACTTTTGGAATTCTCGACAATCTCGCAGTTGTCTATGGAGTACTTGTTCTCGCAACATTCTATGCAGTAATTAAACTAGACAAGTATTTTAAAATATGCGATTTTTGGCGGAGTTCTGGATTTTTCATCAAAACTCTCATTTTCATTGGGATTTTATTCAACACACTTCCCCAATGGTATTTCTGGGTTGCGGGTGTGATTTTGGTCGTTTTGACATATTCCTTAACGACCAACCCTGATGAAGATGAAGAGCCATCGATTTTAGCAAAAATTCATGATATTCTAATAGAGGAATATCATGAAAGGGGCTTAAAAAATTCTTCTAAAAAGTTAGAGGAGCCAAAGAGTCGGAAGCTTCTACCAGTGTAATCTACTAAATCGCCTTAAATTTAAATAAAAGGCGATTTTTCTTTATTTTTTTCGAAAAATTAAAGCGCTTGCGTTTATTTAATATATATTATATGCTTATTGACTTTTTTATACTTTTGTGCTATAATTCTAGCAGTTGACATATCATAATCAGCAGATCTGTCAATGAAGCTTAAAAATCGGGTTATTATGAGGTATGAATCGTGCCTCAATAGTCATTATTTGTTTTTGGCCAAAAATAAATAAAATCTATAGAGAAAGGATGGTGCAAAAAATGATGACTACAGAAAGAATCAACGAAGTTACGAGTAAGCTTAGAGACCTTTGCCGTAATTCAGAAGAAAAACAAGAATGGCTGCATGCCGTTCTTAGCGAGGGGGATGATATGCCCTCAGATAAAGAAGAATTAGCATATCTTGAAAAACAGCTCCAAGTACTACTTAATAAAAACGAAGAGCTTGATGAAGAAGCTGAGCCGCAAAAGAAAACTCCTGTTCGTCGTAAGAGTTGGAGTTGGATTGCGATCACATTAGCTGCTTGTGTGATTATGATTACATTCTTAGTTTTAGGGATGTTTAATACGCACAAGGCTGATAACGTAAAAGCCGCTACTCCTGATAAAACAATCAACTCTTTAGTTCTTCCTAAAGAAGAATTTAAAGTTATTGATTATAAGGTTGACGGCAATGATGTTGTTTACAATAAAGAAATTGTAAACACACAGCACAAAGTGTTTGCTAATGGGATGGAAGAGAATTCCCTTTCTTCGAATGCCAAAGACGCAGTTAATGAAATGATTCAATACATGAGTCATAACGCAACTGCTTTATGGGAAAAAGCAACAGCTTTTGGTATTGTCGACGTAAAAAAAGACAATATCAAAGACTGGCTATCAAAAGATAAAGATGGAAACCTTTATTATAACGATAAAGGTAAAGATATCTTTTATCAGACAAAAGCCTTTCTCTCACGGAGTCGAATTTCTTCCAAGAAAATGGAAGATAATTCAAACTACTACACTACTGGCGTCAATGACAAAGGTGATGTAGTTATCAGCAAAAATGCACTTGATCTTTCAGGTCAAGAGTACGTTGAAGTTTCGAACCCTGAGGGTTCAGCTGAGAAGTACAGCTATTGTGTTTTGGTTTACTGCGGGAATACTGTTCTGAAAAATAAGGTTCCTGGAATTCCGACAGAAAAGATCGAGATTCCTCCTGCAAAACCAGGAAAACCTGACAAGCCAAGCGAAAGCAAGGTTGAGAAGAAAGACCCTAGTAAGGACCCCGCTAATCAGGGTAAAGCCCCTGTTGGCGGAGGTCAAAACGATGGCTCTGAAAATGGTACGGAGACTACTCAGGCAAAATTGCCTGAAAGCTACTCTGCACCAGTTGCTCCGTCTGCATCAGCACCAGCACAAAGCTCTTCTTCAAGCTCAGCCTCATCTCAGGACGCTCGCATTAGTGAGCCGTCTCAATGGAGTGGAGCTGGCAAGATAACAGATTCTAATGGCACTACAACAGTGACCAATGATGGGTCTGTGACCACCCCTGACGGTCGGAACTATAGCGGATTAACAAATCCAAGCTCAGTTCCACCAGTAGAGTCTGGAGCAAATGGGACTACAGCCCCATCAAGCTCTGCTAATTTTGCAGGCAATGGCTCAATGAGCGAGCCTGCAATTGATGACTGATTTTTTAACGATTAGCACCTTTTAGAAACTCACGCTGGGCGGTTTTCCGCCGCCTGGCTTTACATTGATGCTTCTTAATAACCCGATTTTAAGTTTTAACAATTCGGCTAAAGCGAAGAAAACAAAATATTGACAAACAGAATTATGATGATATTAATAATAAATTCTAATAAGTGGAGATTAGAAGGGAGAAAATGAGGGACCAAATGAAAAAACTCATTAATTTTATTAAAAACCATTCAATAATCTCTGGTTCAGTTTTGGTGGCAGCAGTAGCTCCAGCTCTAGTTTGGGCTTGGGGTCCAGCTCGGCCATCATTCACTATTGAAAAACCAGCTGATTATATTACATTCAACTCAATCACAAATAACCCTGTGATTGGCGGAGACGAAAAAGATTTCGTTGGAATCCGTGAAGTTGGCTCAAACGCAAAATGGACAAACAATATGAAAGTTCAAAATGGCAAAGAATATTACGTTCGAATGTATGTTCACAATAACGCAGCTTCGAACTTAAATCTTGTTGCCGAAAACGTAGTAGCAAAACTTAACGTTCCAACAACAACAGCAAAAAATGTGACTGTTCAAGGTCAAATTTCGGCTTCAAATGCAAAACCAGCAACAGTTTGGGATGAGGCAACTTTCTCAAGCGATAATGACTTTAACTTGGCTTATGTTGCTGGTTCTGCCCTTTTCGAAAATAACGGAATGGGTACAACCAAGCTTCCAGACAGCATCGTAAATAATACTGGTGCAAAACTTGGATATGATAAACTTGACGGAAAAATTCCTGGATGTTTCCAATATGCAGGCTATGTAACCGTTAAAGTTAAAGCTCAAGTTAGCCAACCGCAAGAAAAAACTAATATCGACCTTGCGAAAACAGTTCGAAATAAAACAAATGGCGAAAAATCTTGGGTTGAAACTGCAAACGCAAAATCTGGCGACACAGTTCAATTCCAAATTCACGCTAAAAATACAGGTTCTGCAGGAATTCAGAATCTTGTAATTCGCGATATTTTACCAAAAGGTTTGAATTACGTTGCGGGCTCAACAAAGCTCTACAACACATCAAATCCAAAAGGATTAAAAGTTAGCGATAACGTCATTCAAAATTCTGGAATCAATATTGGTTCATATCAACCAAATGGTGACGCTTATGTTCGGTTTGACGCAACTGTTTCAGCTGAAAATAGTTTGCCAGTTTGTGGAGATAACACTTTAACTAACATCGCTCAAGCAAGTGACCAAAAAATCGTTAAAAACGACACTGCGAGCGTAAAAGTTACAAAAAAATGTGAAACTCCTAAAAATCCAGTTTATAAATGTGAAGCTTTGAGTTTGAACATTGTTCGAAAAGATGAAAAGCAAATCACTTATGCGGCTGACACAAAATATTCAGTAAAAGATACAGAATTTACTGGCACAAAATATGTAGTAAAAAATTCAAAAAATGAAGTTGTTGCCGAAAAAGTTGTAAATGGTGGAACTAAATTCGAAATTACCGTTCCAAACAATGTGAACGAAAAATACACAGTTACTTCAACAATCATCACTAAAAACGGTGAAAATTCAAATACCAACTGTGAAAAATCTTTCGAAACTAAAGCTCCAGCGCCAGTTCCATCTAAACCAGAATTGGTATGTCGAAATATTACAATTAACCAAATCTCTCGAACAAAATTCGAATTTAACACTTCTTATACTGTAAATAACACAACATTCGTTGGCGTTAAATATATTGTAAAAGATCAAAGTGGTAAAATCGTAATCGAGAAAACTGTAAACAATGGCTCAAAATTAACGCTCGACATTGAAATTGTTGGTAAATTCACAATTTCTTCAACAGTTATTACAAAAGACGGCGAGAATGCAAATTCAAACTGTGTAAAAACTTTCGAAGTTAAACGTGAAGAAAAACCTTCAATCCTTATTAAGAAAACTGTAAATAATCAGAAAAATGCTAAAATTGAAGCAAATACTGATTTCAACTACGAGATTACAGTTTCAAATAACGGAAATGTTGATTTGAAAGACGTTGTTGTAACAGATCGTGCACCAGCAAATATCACTTTTGTAAGTGCCGATAGTGGCGAAATCAAAGATAATACTTTAACTCTAAAGATCGACTCTTTGAAAGTTGGTGAAAGTAAAACTATTACAATTAAATCGCAGGCGACAGCAACAGGAATGACTGCCGTAAATACAGCTTGTGTAGATACACCAACAATTCCTGGCGATAACGACGGTTGTGATAGTGCGAAAGTGGAAGTTCCAAAGAAACAAACTCCACCAACACCTACACCAAATAGCCCAACACCAAATATTCCAACAGAGTTGCCGCAAACTGGTGCAAATACCCTTTCTGCAATTCTTGGATTAAGTTCAATGGTGACCGCCTTTGGTTACTACTTCGCTAGCCGAAAAGCTGCAAGATTCTAAGCTGACCGCTTCTCAATGGAGCGATTAGGCTTCAATCTAAAAAATAGACTTCCAGTTGGAAGTCTATTTTATTTTTATAAATCTTGCTGGCCTTTCTTGTCAGCAACTTTTCTTGCTGCCGTAATCACATTATCAATCAATGAAGCTACTGTAAGTGGACCAACACCGCCCTTCACTGGGGTGATTATTAAATCTTTTCGAAAATCACGAACCTCCTCAGCTACATCACCTTTAATTTTGCCGTTCTCACTTGCTGTTCCGGCGTCAACAACTACAGCCTTATTCTTTAGCATTTCTGAAGTAATCAGCCTAGGTTTTCCGACCGCCGTAATTACAACGTCAAAATCTTTAAGCTGCTCTTTCATTTCTTTCGAATTGAACTCATCAAATTTCGAAATTGATATACCAGAAGCTTCAAGCAATTTTGAAAGTGGTGCACCCACCAGCTTACCTTGGCCAACAATAGCAACTTTTTTATTCTTTAGTAAAATATTGTACCCTGCCAAAAGCCAATTTATCGCCTGAGCTGTGGCTGGAACAAAAGCACCACCATTCAAACCGTCAACATCTTTTTCCTTAGATATTTCCGCTAAAATTTGCTCAGTTTCTTCTTTCGAAATCTTCTCGCCATTTTCATCTTCAAGTGGAAGTTGAACAATAATTCCATGAATATTTTCATCAAGATTTGCTTTTTGAATTTCTTTTTTCATGAATTCAATAGCAACTTTTCGCCGCTCAACCTCAATCAGAATATCTTCACCATATTTTTCTTTAAGACGCATATAAGTTTCAGTTACAGGATTTTTCGAAGAGTAAAAAATTACTAATTTTGGAAAAACTCGCCAACTTTGCCGCAAAGCCCGCACTTGCTTAGCTTGACGCTCCTTAATAAAATCGCGGAGTTCTGCACCATTTAAAATTCTCATTCTTTTATTATACGCAAATATATTGAAAAATTCAATTTTTTAATATATAATTTAACATATAATCATTACAGAAGTTAATCAAAGAAAGGATTTTTGAATGTATAATTATAATAGTTACCACACATATGGGTACAGAAATTACAACCATAGCGCAGACGCTGAAGCTATTGCTGGAATATCTATTGCATTCTTTTTAATTTTCGCACTAGTTGCTGCAGTTATAGGATATGTTATCAGCTCTCTTCTTTACATGCTAATTTTTAAAAAGGCTGGAATCGACGCCAAAAAAGCTTGGATCCCTTTTTACAACCGTTGGATATTCTTCGAACTAGGTGGACAAGAAGGTTGGAAATCTCTTTTAACTTTCGTTCCTTATGTCGGACTAATAATCTCATTTGTTTTTGAAGTTCTTGCAGTTATTGAAATTAGTAAAAAACTCGATAAATCACCTTACTGGTCTATTCTTTTCATATTTGTAGCCCCTATTTGGTTCTTAATTCTTGGTCTAGATAGTTCTCGCTGGAATGATATAGCTGGTAAAGAAAGCCTTGCAAAAGGAACTATCCTTGGTTATAAAATCGTAGAAGAAGAAAAAGAAGCAGAAGAAGAAAAAGCTCCTGAAGCTAAAGAAGAAAAAACAGAAGAATAATTCTTTTTTAAATCTTAAAACGACATTCAAATCAAGAATGTCGTTTTAATTTTTACTAAATCTCCAGTGGTTCTTGTTCAATTTTTAAGCCAAATTTTTCAAAAACACTATCCTGAATCATTTTTCTTGCTTTAGCTAGTTCATCATAATTTTTAGCTGAAACATTTGTTAAAACTAAAGCATTTTCTGGATGAACTTTTATTCCAAAAAATTCTTTCCCCTTCAAGCCTGTTTGCTCAATAAGCCAGCCAGTTGCAATTTTATATTTTTCACCAACTTCAAAGAGTGGTACATTTTGATATTTTTTGCAAATCTCTGCAGCTTTCTCTTTCGAAATTATCACGTTTTTGAAAAAACTCCCCGAATTCGGAATTTCCTCTGGGTCTGGCAATTTTTTTGAACGAATCTCAACCACCGCGTTCATTATATCTTTCGCTGTTAGATTTTCTTTATTTTTGCCAATATTCTCAAGTTTCTCCTTTAAAACCCTGTATTCAGGCATTCCTGGTTGAAATTTCGAAAGACTCAAATTTACCGAAACGATAAAATATTTTCCTTTAGCATCATTCTTAAAAATACTATCACGGTAAGCAAAATCACATTCACTTTTTAATAAAGTTTTGATTTTACCAGTTGAGATTTCGAAAACTTTAACACTTTTCAAAATATCAGCAATTTCCTGGCCATATGCACCAACATTCTGGATTGGTAGAGCTCCAACTGTTCCAGGGATCATCGCCATTGCTTCACAACCACTAAAGCCTTTCGAAACTGCAAAGTTAACAAAATTGTGCCAATTTTCACCAGATTTTATGCAGAATTCAGCATTCTCATCATTTTCAAAAACCTTTTCAAAACCTTTAATTTCATTTTTTATCACTATTCCTGCAAAGTTTTGATTCTTCACAATCGTGTTACTTCCACCACCAAGAATAAAAATCGGCAAATTATTTTTTTCTGAAAACCTAATCGCATTCTTAAAATCTTCGATATTTTTTACTACTGTAAAAAAATGAGCTTTTCCACTAATTTTCATAGTTGTAAGTTCGCCAAAATCAATACCTTGCTGAATTTTTAGATTTTCGAAAATTATTTCCTTCATATAAATCAATTATATCATAAAAAATAAAAAACCCGCCAAAAGCGAGAAAAACTGTGGTACACCCGGCAGGATTTGAACCTACAACCGCCTGGTTCGAAGCCAGGTACTCTATCCAGTTGAGCTACGGGTGCTTAATAAATAAATTATACCACACTTTTTTCATTTTGTGAAGACTATTTTTTAATAAATTTTAAAATTTTGTATAAAGGATTACCATTTAATGAGTTATTATAATCCATTTCCTCTGAAAAATTATAACCAGAAATTGGTGATTTTTTATCAGCACTGTTATATGGGGAAATTATAAAAAACTCTTTATTATTCAAGAAACTACTATCATTCTCAATCTTTGGCGTGTAGTCAGCTCGAATCATATCACCAGAACGATAAATTGGGGGCTCACCATAAAACCAAATTTTACTTTCATTATTAGAATATTGCGCTGCCGAATAATATAAAAATCCGCCAACAACAATTGCTGCATTATTTTTTTCATTTCGAACCTTTTCAATCGCTTGCCGAATTTCAGTAATTTCTCCACCATTTTTAGAAATACCCTTTTGTAAATTAAGCTGAAAAATTCCAAAAATATGCGAAAAAATAATCAAAATAATCAATAAAATTGAAACACTCTTTTTATTTTCGAAAAGTTTAACCGCAATAATTGCCATTAAAATTGATACAAAAACTTCAGCCATAAGTAAATATCTATCAACAAAAATTGAACTAAATGGTGGTAAACTTGCGATATAAAGCAAAAATATAGGAATCACTGAGACTGAAAAAATCACCCAGAAAATACTATTAAATTTTGTACTTCTCCACTTTTCGAACGTAAAAGTTACAGCAATCATAATAATAGCCATAGCTATCAAAGATAGCCAACCATTAGTTTTGTCGGCATCAAGATAAAAGAAGAAATTCGATATCATATTTGGTATTGTCGTAAAATCAAGTGCGGGGATCCAGAATTTAGCTTTAACATAAGTAGCTTGCGAGATAAAAAATGGAATCCAAGGAATGTATAAAAATGCAACAATAAGATGCGAAGATAGCCATTTTTCAGCAAAAAAAATACTAAAAAACTGTTTTGCCTTGCTATTCTGTTTTTGAAGTTTTAAGAGTTTAAGAAAATTAAACCTATTTGAATTCTTTTCTTGGTTCTTCAAAATATAAATTGCTCTAAAAATCCATAATGAAATTGGAACCAAAGCGTAGAGATATTGCGTCCAGATTCCAGCACAAACAGCAATAATATAAACTATTCTCCATTTTTTCTTATTTTTTATTGTATTTTCAGCGACCCAAGCTTCATAAAAGGCTCTTACCGTTAAAATACTTAAAAATGCTACCATTGTATACATTCTGGCTTCCTGCGAATATCTAATTAGCATCGGTGAAATTGCAAGAAAACTACTTGCCAATAATGCAATTTTCTTATTATAAAGCCTTTTTACCAAAAAATATGCCAAAATTATAGTTAAGACACCAAAAAGTGCAGATAAACTCCTCAACGCAAAGTCGCTAGAGCCGAAAAATACACTCCAAATTTTTAATAAAAAATAGTAAAGTGGCGGATGAACATCGACAGATGTATAATGCCAAATTTCAGCAAAATTAAAACGAATTATATAAGCCGAAAAAGCCTCATCAAACCAGATTGAGGCTTTTGAAATTGTCAAAAAAACAAGGGTTAAAAATCCTAAGATAATTCCTAGAAAAGTAATTTTAGAGCGGTACTTTTTAAATATTGAAAAAACCATACCCATAGTAAGTCTATTATATCATAGCTCTTAGCTTTTCGAAATATCAAAAATTAGCTATAAATCACTCGGTAGCAGAAAATTTCTAGCAAAATCTGCAACTTCTTTTTTAATTTCAGTAAGTTTTTTAGGATTTTCACGATTCTTAATTGCAAGATCAATCCATTCAGCAATTTTAACCATATCAGCCTCTTTCATTCCGCGAGAAGTTATCGCTGGCGTTCCGAGACGAATCCCGCTAGGTGTAAACATTGGCAAAGTATCGTTAGGAATCGAATTAGCGTTTAAAGTTAGACCAATAGCGTCCATCGCGCGTTCGGCAGTTTTCCCGTCAATTCCAAAACTTGCATAAATATCAATTAAAATTAAGTGATTTTTTGTGCCTCCAGTCACAAGTTTGAAACCTCTTTTCGAAAGCTCTTCAGCCAAAAAATGAGCATTTTTTACCACCTGTTGAGCATAAATTTTAAATTCAGGCTGAAGTGCTTCATAGAAAGAAACTGCTTTTGCTGCAATTGAATGCATTTGTGGGCCGCCTTGAGTTCCCGGAAAGACACTACGGTCAATTAGAGTCGGGAGATTCTCGAGAGTTTTTTCTGGTTTTTTGAGCGGATTACCTACCTTTCCATTCGAAAGAATCATTCCACCACGAGGGCCACGGAGGGTTTTATGTGTTGTAGTTGTCACAACATTAAAACCATAATCAAATGGGTTTTTTAAAATACCACCCGCAATTAAACCTGCAATATGTGCTACATCCGCCATCAACATTGCATTGTGTTTTTTACCAATTTCTGCAATTTTTGCATAATCAATCTCGCCAGGATACGCCGAAAATCCCGCAAGGATAATTTTTGGTTTGTGCTTTTCAGCCAATTCTTCAATCTGCTTATAATTAATTTCACCATTTTCATCTAAGCCATATCGCACAAAATTATAAATTTTACCACTACGCGTTACCGGTGAACCATGTGTTAAATGACCCCCTTGAGCTAAATCCATACCTAAAACCGTATCGCCAACTTCTAGCCAAGCATTATAAACCGCCTCATTAGCATTTGCACCACTATGCGGTTGAACATTCGCATGATCACAATTAAAAAGCTGTTTCGCGCGTTCGATTGCTAAACTTTCAATAATATCAGTATTCTCCTGACCGCCATAATATCTTTTACCAGGATACCCTTCAGAATACTTATTTGTTAAAACTGAACCAAGCGCTGTCAATACTTCTCTCGAAACATAATTCTCGCTTGGAATTAGCTCCAAGCCTTCTCGCTGACGATTTTCCTCATTTTCAATTACGTCAAAAATCTTTTCATCAAACATAAAAAACTCTCCTTAAAAATTAAACTTTTCGAAACTAAAAATATAAAAACCGTCGCTATATCATATTTTTAAGTATATCATATTTTTAAAAAATAAAAAATCTTAGAAAACTTGTTTTTATTATACCATAAGTGATATAATTATTTTATGAATGAAGAACAAGCCTATTTAGAAAAAATCGGGAAGCTTATTCAAGAATCCCGCCTGCACAAGAATTTAACTCAAGTTGAGCTTGCCGAAAAAATTGGCACCTCACAAAGTGCAATTAACCGAATTGAAAGTGGTAAGCAAAATATAACTATTGAAATGCTTGCAAGAATTTCAGAAGAACTTTCGAGCGAAATTATATCTGTTAATTCAAATAAGAAAACCAATTTTCGTGTTCATGGCGGTTACGAACTTTCTGGTGAAATTGAAGTTAAAACCTCAAAAAATGCCGCTGTCGCCCTGCTTTGCGCTTCTCTTTTAAATAAAGGAAGAACGGTTCTTCGCCGCGTTGCTCGAATTGAAGAAGTTAATCGAATTATTGAAGTCTTAAATTCGATTGGCGTAAAAACTAAATGGCTAAATGACGAAAATGATCTCGAAATTACACCTCCCAAAGAATTATCTTTCGAAAATATGAATGTTGAATCTGCCAAAAGAACACGCAGTATTCTAATGTTTCTCGGCCCGCTTCTTCACCAATATTCAGACTTCGAAATACCTTTTTCTGGTGGATGCAATTTAGGAACACGCACAGTTGAGCCGCACCTCTCTGGATTAAAGTATTTTGGTGCAAATGTTACAGCACAAACTGATTTTTACAAAGTTTCGAACAAACCAAAAAAAGTTGAGAAGCCAATACTTTTGACCGAGCGCGGAGACACAACAACCGAAAATATAATTATGGCCGCAGCACTTTCTGGTCAAGAAATTACAATCCGAAATGCTAGCCCAAACTATATGGTGCAAGATTTATGTTTCTTTCTTGAAGAGCTTGGCGTTAAAATTGAAGGAATTGGAACAACAACCTTAAAAGTTCATGGATTAACAAAAATCGAAAAAGATGTTGAATATTATGTAAGCGAAGATCCTATTGAATCTTTAACTTTCGTGGCGGTTGCGCTAGTTACAAATTCTGAAATCACTATCAAACGTGCGCCAATCGAATTTAACGAACTTGAACTAGCAACCCTTGAACAAATGGGTGCAAATTTCGAAATCAGCCCCGAATATCTTTCGAAAAATAAAAAAACGCGCCTCGTGGATATTAAAGTTAAAAAATCAAAGCTACATGCCGCGAAAGATAAAATTCACGCGCTACCATTTCCTGGTATAAATATGGACAATTTGCCTTTTCTTGGATTAATTGCAACTGTCGCGGAAGGTCGAACCTTGATTCATGATTGGAGCTACGAAAACCGTGCAATTTACTTCACTGAGCTTTCAAAATTAAACGCTAAAATTGAACTTGTTGACTCACATCGTGTTTATATTTCTGGCCCAACAAAATGGAAACCTGCAGACGTTATTGCACCAAGCGCCCTTCGCCCAAGTGTTGTAGTTTTAATCGCAATGCTAGCTGCACCAGGAATTTCAACCTTGCGAGATGTTTACAATATTAATCGCGGCTATGAGGACTTTGCAGAAAGATTAAATTCACTCGGCGCAAAAATTGAAACTTTATTTTCATAATTAAAAAGACTCCCAAAAATTGGGAGTTATTTTTGCCTAAATCCAAGATAGTCTTTATTTTCTGCAAAATAATTCATAACATTCTCTCGAATAATATTTGCAGCAAGAAACTTAAATGTTATATTATCTTCAAGTTTCCTAATAAGATAGGCTGTAAATTTAAGATTAAACTTTGTACAAGACACTACGCTCGGTTTTTCACCATTTAAAATTTCGAAGATTGTTAGAAGTTCAATATCGACATCAGAACTTTCCGCTCCACAGTCCTCTTCGAGCAGAACTTCGGCAGCCTGAATTAGTGAACTTTTAATCGCCTCTAAGAGATTATTCTCATTTTGATCATTAATACTACTGCAAAAGCTTGGGTGGTGAGCCCTAAAACAATCAAAAGTATCTCGAAAGACTTCATCCATCTTTTTTGATTTAAATTCTGTAAGGTTCAACTTTACCATATTATGTACCTCCTTGGTAAAAATCTATCTAATACTATATCATACTTTCAAATTTTGGTCAAATAAAAAAGAGCCTTAAGCTCAAATTTACTTGGGGCGAATGATGGGGTTCGAACCCACGGCCTCCGGTGCCACAAACCAGCGCTCTAACCAGCTGAGCTACATCCGCCATAACTTCAACCATTTTAACACATAAAAATTTGAAAATCAAGCTTTAAAATTTTGGCTTAATTTGCGGGCGAAAACTTCGCACAACATTTTGAGAGCTTGAAACTTGCGAACCGTAAAAACCCGCCATTCCAGTTTGCTGAACCTCGCTAAAACCACTTTTTGTCATTCTCATTTTTGTCGACCGATCAATCTGACCATTCGAAAGTGTATTTTTTTGTCTATTTAGATTTTGCTGCAAATAATTTGAAGCCCTTTCTTCTCTTTTGGTTCTAATCTGATCAAGAGCCGATCTTGAACTTTCCATTTTAGTTTTTTGCGCCATCCTTAATTGACCGAGTTGAGAATCTCGATATGAGCGCACTTTCGAATTTCGATAATCAATTGCTTGGCGTTGTGCAAAACTTTGTGAGCTTGCAGCACCAATTCGTCCACCAGATTGAGATTTGGCATATCCGCTAGAATGAGCAACTTCTTCAAGACTCGATTTTACAACATAATCATTTAATTTCATAATACTATATTAGCATAAACACATTATTTTTTCAAAAAAGTCTTGCTTTTATAAAAAATGTTTGTTATAATAATCTCATGCGGGCGTCGTATAACGGCTAATATACCTGCCTTCCAAGCAAGTGATGCGAGTTCGATTCTCGCCGCCCGC
>CALHCA010000030.1 GCA_937930585.1 uncultured bacterium | reverse complement strand
ATCAGGGAACATGAAAAGGTTGCTATCGTCGGCGCAAGCGGGTGTGGGAAGACGACAATTATTAATCTTCTGGCAAGGTTTTGGGATATTGATAAGGGAAATATATATCTGGCTGGAAAAGATATCCGTGAATATACGGTAGAAACACTATTCAAACAGATGTCGGTCGTATTTCAAGATGTATATCTGTTCAATGATACGATCATGAATAATATACGTTTCGCAAAGCCGGACGCAACAGATGAAGAAATATACGATGTGTGTCAGAAAGCGCGCTGTGCTGAGTTTATTTCACAGTTGCCGCAAGGATATGAAACCGTAATTGGCGAAGGCGGGGCAAATCTTAGCGGCGGTGAAAAACAGCGTATCAGTATTGCACGAGCTTTATTAAATCGTCCAAAAATGATTATTGCCGATGAACCAACAGGAAATCTCGACTCAAAAACAAGTAAAAAAATCGAGGATTTACTTTTTGGTTTAAATAAAGATAATGGAATTACACTAATTATTGTAACGCACGATGAATCTTTGGCCGCAAAATGCGACCGCCAGATCAGAATTCAAGACGGACAAATTGTTTCGAAAGGAGAAAAATAATGAAATTTTTAGATATGATTGCAACTTCAGCCTCAAATTTGTGGCGAAATAAAGGACGAACTTTCTTAACAATCATTGCAGTTTGTATCGGTTCTTTCACCATAGCATTAACCTCTGCCGTGAATATCGGCGTGAATGATTATATCCAAAAACAGCTTTCAGTTTTTGGTGACGACTCTATAATTTATTTTAAGCCAAAGCAGGATAATGGTGTAGCTTTTGGGCCACAAGAATACAAAGAAGGCGATTCTAGAAAACCCGATTCGCGGTATACACAGCAAACCTTAAATTCTAAAGATCTTGAAAAAATTAACAAAATTTCAAATGTTAAAAATGCCCGCTTTTACAAAATGGCAACGCTAGATTATATTCAATACAAAGACAGCAAGAAACTTACAATCACATCTCTTATAGTAGAAGTTGAAGGACAAAAATTTGACTTTGATTTCCTGGCTGGAGGTAAACCAAAAAATAAAGATGAAGTAACAATTTCTCAAGACTATCTTGAACCTCTAGGTTTTAAAAATACCCAAGCCGCGATCGGTGAAAAAGTAACCTTTCAAATTTCAGATTCTTTAACTGGTGAAACTAAAACCTTTACTCAAAAAATTTCAGGCGTAACAGCTAAAAGCTTAATCCAATCAGCAATGGTAACAATTAACGAGCCAACCTTTAATGAATTTTATGATTTTCAGACAAAAAGCTTACCAAAAGAGTCTAAAGAAAAAAGTATTTCTGCTCTAGCTCAAATTGAAGGAAAAGTAACTGAAGATAAGTTAAACCAAATCAAGGAAGACGCTAAAAAAGCGGGCTATTCAGCAAACACAGCTAAAGACCAAGTTGAAACTATCATGAATGTTGTAAATGGAATTACTGGCTCTTTGATTGTTTTTGGGGCTATTGCACTTCTTGCCGCTAGCTTCGGGATTATCAACACACTTTACATGAGCGTTCGTGAACGAACTCGTGAAATTGGTTTAATGAAAGCAATGGGGCTCTCAAACGGAAAAATCTTTCAGTTATTCAGTATTGAAGCTATTTTAATCGGCCTAATTGGTTCAGTCTTAGGAATTTTATTTGCATCTTTAGCAGGAGATGCTTTGAATAATTTTGCCTCAAAAGATTTCTTGAAAGGGCTTGAGGGGTTCAATTTAACTAAATTTACGTTGCAAAATAATATATCTATCACTGTAATT
The DNA here is from genome assembly GCA_937930585.1 of uncultured bacterium. Taxonomy (GTDB): domain Bacteria; phylum Patescibacteriota; class Saccharimonadia; order Saccharimonadales; family Saccharimonadaceae; genus Nanogingivalis. Next base: position 2,236 of record CALHCA010000030.1, on the reverse strand, counting down.
ATTGCAGTTGTAGCCTTTTTAGCTGGTGCTCTACCTTCACGAAGTGCGAGTAAAAAAGATCCAATCGAAGCTTTGAGATACGAATAAAATGGCTCGAAAACACCGCATTTCACAGAATTTCTTGCGTTCACCACGAATTGCACTGATGCTTGTTGGGCATAGCGATATTCGAAAACGTGACTTTACGCTAGATATTGGTGCTGGAAGCGGTGTTTTTACTTTTGCCCTTAGCAAGAAATCTGCTCAAGTTTTAGCAATCGAATTTGACCGCGAAACTTTCAAAAAACTCCAGAATAACACTAAAAATCTAGAGAATATTGAAGTTTTATGCGCAGATTTTCTAAACTTCAATCTTTCGAAATTACCAAAAAATTATAAAGTTTGTGCAAATATACCATTTCATTTGAGCTCACCTATCATCCAAAAACTCACAAACGCTCAGAATCCGCCAAAAAGTATTTACTTAATTTTGCAAAAACAATTCGCACGCAAGTTAATTGCCAGTGAACAAAATTTTACTTCGGCTCTGGGTGCAAAAACTTTTCCTTTTTTCGAAAATAAAATAAAGAAACCTCTCCGCAAGACTGATTTTACACCACCACCAGCTGTTGAAACCGTATTTTTTGAGATGAAACGACGAGAAACTCCACTAATTTCGAAAGAAGAACAGCCATTTTTTAACGATTTTATTGATAAAATGTTCGCCACTCCAGAATTTTACAAAAGACATTGTGGTTTAAAATTCAAGACTAAAAAACCAAGCGAATTAAAGGGCAAAGATTGGATTGAAATCTGGCAATTTAATAAAAATTCTGATAAAATAGAATAATTATGGCACGGAAAATTAAGTTCGAAATAGCTAAATTTGATAAAATTACGCCTGGCGGGCAAGCCTTAGGCACGCTTGAAAATGGCAAAAAAATATTTGCTTGGGGAGTTTTGCCAAATGAAACTGCAAAAATTCAAATTACAAAAAATAAATCAAGTTTTGTGGAAGGTTTTGCGGTCGAAATTTTCGAAAAATCAGCCGAAAGAATTGAACCAAAAGATAGCGAAAGTTTTCTTTCAACTAGTCCGTGGCAAATTTTTAATTTTGATTTTGAGCAAAAAACTAAACAAGAGCTAATTTTCGAAAGCTTTCGCCAAGAAAAAATTGAGTTAAAAAACCAAGAAGAGTTTTACTCTGATAGAAAAATTTTTGAATACCGCAACAAAGTGGAGTTTTCATTCTGGTGGGAAAAATCTGAACAAGACGAGAACAATGGCGAGTTAAACTTAGCATTTTTTAGGCGCGGCGGAAAGGGAAAAATTCCAGTAAAAGGCACAAGTTTGGCAATACCAGAAATCAATCAAGCTGGCCAAAAAGTGCTTGCAATTTTACGAGATAGAAAAACTGCAAGTCGAGATTTGAAGACTTTATTAATTCGCGCAAACCAAAAAGGTGAAATTTCAGCGCAACTTTATGTAAAAGATGAAAACTTTGCAATTTTTAGCGATCAAGAACTTTCGAAGCTCAACTTTAAAAACTTCGAAATTATCTTTTCAAATCCAAAGTCGCCAGCCAGCGTAATTACCAAAAGACTTCAAAGCTCAACAGGCCAAAAACTACAAGATTCTGTGCTGAGAATTGACTTTAATTATGCAACGGAAAGTTTTTTTCAAATTAATTTGCCAGTTTATGAGCAGGCTTTGCGTGATATGAAGAAGTTTATCGACACGTCAAAACCAACTGTCGATTTATATTCTGGCGTAGGATCAATTGGCTTAACGATTGGTTCAGGTGATTTAACTTTAGTTGAAATCAATGAGCCAGCGGTTAAAGAAATGCAAAGAAATATTACAGAACTTGGACGAGAAAAAACCGCAAAAGCTATATTATCGCCAAGTGAAAAGGCTTTAGATTTCATTAAAAAAGGTGCAAATTTAATCGTTGATCCACCACGAGCCGGAATGAATCGCGAAGTTTGCGAAAAAATTCTTGAGATAGAGCCAAAAAGGGTGATTTATTTAAGTTGCAACCCGACGACCCAAGCGCGCGATACAGCAATTCTGAGCAAAAAATATGAGATAATTTATACTCGAGGCTACAATTTCTTCCCGCGAACACCGCATATTGAAAGCTTGATTATCTTAGAACTTAGAAATCAATAGAAGATTCGAAAATATTGAGTTTTTATCTTACTTATGTTTTAATGGTTGCATACGGACAGACCGTAAATAAAAAATAATAACAATA
>CALHCA010000029.1 GCA_937930585.1 uncultured bacterium | reverse complement strand
GGAGGAATGTTCCCAATTGCAACAACACCTCAAATTTTCCAAAACATGGCGCCATTTATGCCACTTTACTATTCGCTAACAGCTTTCAGGCAAGCAATATTAGGCGGATTATCTCAACCAATTTTCGAAAGCTCCATCTTTAGTTTAATTATTTTTGGTTTAATTTTTAGTGTTATAAGCTTATTAGCATATTACGTTAAGATGAACTCTAATAAAAACAAAATTCTTTCTAGCAATAAAATTTAGTTTTGACTTTTTCTCAAAAAATTGTTATAATTAAAAGGTTAATAATCAATGTTGGGAGGCACAAGCCGTTATTACCACAGAAAGGATAAGAAAATGGCAAAGAAAAAAGCTGATCTTATAGAAGAAGCTAAAGCTCTTGGGCTTGAAGTTTCTGAAAAAATGACAATTGCTGAAATCAACGAAGCAATCAAAGGCGCTGAAGCTGCCGAAATCGCAGAAGAAATTGTTGAAGCGGTTGAAGTTGCTGAAATCGTTGAAGAAGTAGCAGAAGAAGTTGAAAAATTCGCAAAAAGCGGAAAACGAAGCAAAAAACACGCCGAAGAAGTGGCAGAAAAAGAAGCAAAAGAAGCTCGAAAAGCTGCAGGCGACACAACTCCATTGGATGGCTCAGAAGCCGTTGTAAAAAAAGGTCCAAAACCAATCACACGACCACGCCTTGAACGACGAGGCAAAAAATACCAAGAAGCTGCTAAAAAAGTTGAGAAAGATACTGTTTACGGTCTATCTGACGCTCTTAAACTTGCGACTGAAACTAACCCAGCAAAATTCGATGCATCAGTTGAAGTTCATACACGACTTGGAGTTGATCCGCGACAAGCTGACCAAAATATTCGTTCAACAGTTATTCTACCAAACGGAACTGGTAAAGATGTGAAAGTTGCCGTTTTCGCCCCAGAAAGCGAGCATAAAGTAGCCAAAGATGCTGGCGCAAATATCGTTGGTGATGAAGAATTCCTAAAACAACTAGATAAAGAAGAATTGAATTTCGACGTTCTTATTGCAACTCCAGCATATATGCCAAAACTTGGTAAATACGCACGACTTCTTGGTCCACGCGGATTAATGCCAAATCCAAAAGCAGGAACTGTTGCCGCCGACGTTGCAAAAGCCGTTTCTGAAGCTAAAGCAGGTAAGGTTGAATACCGTGTAGATAAACAAGCAATCGTTCACCTTTCAATCGGTAAAGTTTCATTCGGAGCAGAGAAACTTGAAGAAAACGCAAAAGCATTCTTTGATAGTCTTGCTTCACAAAAACCATCTTCAATCAAAGGTGCTTACGTGAAAAGCGTTTCAATCGCAACTTCACAAGGTCCAAGTATTAAAACCGAAAATCCAATTGCTTAGTTTTAAGCCTTTCGAAAAGCCCGCCCGTTCGGTGGGTTTTTCTTTTTGATTTCGAAAGCTAAATCTGATATAATAGTTTCAATATGTTAAAATTCTACAATACGCCAAATAGAGAACTTGAAGAATTTCACCCAATAAACCCAAAAAATGTTAAAATTTACACTTGCGGGCCAACAGTTTACGCCAGCCCACACATTGGCAACTGGGTAGCATTTATCTACTGGGATATTTTAGTTCGAACTTTACGCTTGAACGGCTATAACGTTACTCGCACAATGAATATCACTGATGTTGGTCATTTAGTTTCTGATGAAGACGATGGTGAAGATAAGCTAGAAAAAGGTGCGAGGCGAGAAGGAAAAACAGCTTGGGAAGTTGCCGAATTTTATACGACAGAATTTTTAAATGGAATGCGAGAGCTCAATTTAATTAAACCCGAAAATCTTTCGAAAGCTACCGATTTTATTCCTGAACAAATTAAAATTATCGAAGAACTTTCGAAAAAAGGTTTTACTTATGAAACTAGTGATGGAATTTATTTTGATACAGCAAAATTTCCTCGCTACGCTGATTTTGCACATCTCGATTTAAACAATTTAAAAGCTGGTGCACGCGTAAACTTTAACCCCGAAAAAAGAAACTTAAGTGATTTTGCGCTTTGGAAATGGTCTCCAGAAGGCCAAAAACGCGACATGGAATGGGAATTTAATGGGAGAATGGGCTTTCCTGGTTGGCATTTGGAATGTTCAGCGATTGCAATTAATACTTTAGGCGATACAATCGATATTCATACTGGCGGAATCGACCATATTCCAGTTCACCACACAGATGAGATTGCTCAAAGTGAAACTTTCACAGGCAAAACTTTTTCAAATTACTGGCTACATTGTAATCATATGAAAAGCGAGGGACAAAAAATTTCTAAATCACTTGATAATGGTTTTAATCTTGAAGAACTGAAGTCTCGCGGATTTTCGCCAATAGATTTTAAAATGTTTGTTTTACAAAGCCAATATCAAACCGAAAGCAACTTTAATTTTGAAAGCCTGCAAGCAGCTAAGAATCGGCTCAAAAATTGGCAAAACATTGCAAATATGCGTTGGCAAATTAAAGGAAGCGAAGGGGAAATTCCAAGCCTTGCTGCTAAAAATGCAATTCTTGAAGAAATTAATGAAAATCTTGACACACCAAAAGCCTTAGCGAAAATTGATGAGGTTTTTAGTGAAATAATTAAAACAAATCCTGAAAAACTAAATTGTCAAAACTTAATTGAACTTTTAGAATTTATAGACGACCTTTTGGGGCTAAATCTACTTGGTTCAACGCCAGATATTCCAAACGAAATTAAACAGAAGATTATCGAAAGAAATGCCGCTCGTGCTGAAAAAGATTGGGCAAAAAGCGATAAAATTCGCGATGAATTGCTTTCGAAAAATATTGTTTTACGCGATACGCCAAAAAAGAGTTTTTGGGAATATAAATAATAAAAATCAGCCTTCGAATTTGAGGCTGATTTTATTAGTTAGCTATCTAATTACCAATTTTCTTAAGAAGTTCAACAAATTTTTCCGAATTCTCTTCACGTGTGCGGCGCCTTCGAGATTTTAATTGCTCCTGAATAAGAATCTTTATGCAGGCTGCCAAAGGAATTGCAAGCAACGCTCCAAGTAGGCCAAAAGCATAAACACCAATTGTAAGAGCTACAAAAATTATCAGTGCCGAGAGTTGATTATTTCGAGCTTGAATCATTGGCGAAATTACATTATTCTCAACTTGTTGATAAATTAAGAAATAAATCAAGAAGAATAATC
>CALHCA010000028.1 GCA_937930585.1 uncultured bacterium | reverse complement strand
TATTTATATGTTTTAGTCAAGTGTATTATTATTTCGAAAAATATATTGACTTTAGTTTTTATATACGATAATATCTATAATCGTAATACGAACAATTCAATAATTATTAAATATAGATATAAACCCTGCGAAGCTTAGGAGAAATATTATGGACTTTAAAATTAGACTTTATTCATTTTACGCCTTTTTAACCAATCGAAGAAAACATTTATGGCTGAGTTTTTACCCAAAAATTAGCGACAAAATTTGGCTCGTAATTTTTAAATTATTCTTTTCGAAAAATATGGTTATAGCTTTAAAAGAAAATAAATCTAAAACTAAAGTTAGAACTGATATTTTCTTGTTTCGAAACCCTAGAAATGCCGATAAATTCAAGAAAGCGCAAAAATTGTCTTGGGAAGAAAACGAAGATGAGAAAAATCGGTTATATGGAGAGGCTCTTGATTACCCAGATTTTGCGATTTTAGATTTTTCAGAATTATTAAAAGAGCGCAAAAAAGATAATGGCGGAAAAACTAAGGTTGGTGATAGGTTAAGTTTTAGCTGTATTGAGTATGGATATGAAGGTTTTGTTTTTAAGCCAGAAAATCTTTCGAAAATTATAGATTGGCATAAAGAGCAAAAGTTACCACAGAGAAATGTTAAAATTGAAATATTTAATCACCGAATTAAAAAATGGCAAAGCCTTTCGAAAAATGAAATTGACGAAATTTTGAAATCAAAAAATCCATTAAAAATTTCTGAAAAAATAGCAAAAAATAGAGAATAATTTTTTGTTAACTTTTTAAAAATGTGTTATACTATTAAAGATGAACGAGGAAATTATTTATCTTGACCACGCCGCCACAACACCGGTAAGTGAAAAAGTTTTGGCTGCGATGTTGCCATATTTTAGTGAGAAATTTTACAATCCAAGTGCACCTTATGTTCAAGCTTTGGAGGTTCGAAGAGATTATGAAGAAGCAAAACATCAAATTGCTCAAAATATTGGTGCAAAAAGTGATGAAATTGTGATTACAGCTGGAGCAACTGAAAGCATCAATTTAGCATTTTCAGCAGCTTCGAAAGAAAATGGCGATGAAATCCTTGTTGGTGAATTTGAACATCACGCAGTTTTAAATTCAGCCAAAAAATATGGCATTCGAAAATTAGTAAAAATCAAGAAAGATAGCGTGATTGATATCGAAGATTTGCGTGCAAAAATTTCGCCAAAAACGAAGATTGTCTCAGTAATGCTTGCAAACAATGAAACTGGTGTGATTCAGCCAATTTCGAAAATTGCTGAAATTGTGCGAGAAGAGCGCATGCGACGACTTTCGAACGGCGAGAAAACGCCAATTTACCTACACTCTGACGCTAGCCAAGGTGTTGGCCAGCTCGATATTTCGGTCGCAAGACTCGGTGTGGATATGCTAACTTTAAACGCTGGCAAGATTTATGGACCAAAACAAACTGGGCTTTTATGGGCGAATCGAGAGATTGAATTTAATGCTCAAATTGTGGGCGGTGGCCAAGAGCGAAATTTGCGTAGTGGGACTGAAAATGTACCGAGCGTAATTGGTTTTGCGAAAGCTATTCAATTGGCAGAAAAGCACCGTAAAAAAGAAAATGAACGCCTTCGAAAATTAAAGGAAATTTTCAAAAAGATTTTGCGCGATAATTTTTCAGAAGAAGAGATGATTTTTCTTGGAAATTCAAAAAAGCAACTTGCGAGCCATATTTCAGTATCTTTTCCCGGAATTGACGCTGAGCGTATGGTTTTTGCTCTCGAAACACAAGGAGTTTTAGTTGCAACAGGTTCAGCTTGTGCAGCAAATAAAGGTACGCGTTCACATACTTTAACCGCAATGGGCTTGAGCGATTCCGAGGCTGATGGAAGCCTGCGGATTTCGCTAGGGAAGCTTTCGAATGAAGAAAATATAAAGCGCGCTGCTAAGATAATTTCGAAAACCGTGCGAACTGAATTTGAGAGGATTCAAAAATAAATGGTAAAATTTATTGCCTGGATTTTCGCCTTTGTAGGTTTAGTTGTGGTCTTTATTATTAGCACAACTTTAATTATTAGCGATAAAAATCGGCTCGCCGAAATTTGCCCAAACTACAAAAAAGGTGAATGCTCTCAAAAAATTGATGCAGTTATAGCAATTTCTGGTGGAAATACTGCTTTAAGAACTCGCGAGGCAATTGAAATTTTTAAATCGGTTGAAGCTAAAAAGTTGATTTTTTCAGGTGCAAATTCTAATCCTAAAGTTTTAAGCGATGCGCGCCAAATGGCTAATTTAGCCCGAAAACAAGGAATTTTAGAAGAAGAAATTTTACTCGAAGAAAATGCTCAAAACACTCACCAAAATGCACAATTTACTGCAAAAATAATTAAGCAAAATGGCTATAAGCACGTAACTCTAACCACTTCAAAATATCATCAAACTCGAGCGAGACTCGAATTCGAAAAAGCTTTAGAAGGTTCAGGTGTAGAGGTAATTTCGGCACCAGTTTTGAATGATACAGATTGGAATGGATTTTGGTGGACAAATTCACGCGGTTGGTATCTCTCGATGAGCGAGCTTTTTGGAATTTTTAGATTTTATATAGGAGAATAAATGGATAATTCAAAAATTAAAGTATATGTTGGAATGAGCGGTGGCGTGGATTCATCTTTAACAGCAGCCCTTTTGAAAGAGCAGGGCTATAACATTGTGGGTGTATACATGAAAAACTGGACGCAAGATTTACCAGGAATGAAATGCCCTTGGGCAGAAGATTTAGCAGATGCAAAAAGAGTTGCAGTTCAACTTGGCATTTGAATTGCCTATTGGAGCACTGACGACGAATAATCCTACCCTTACCTATCAGGTTCCCAATGATATTCAGATTAGCGGTTTCAAAGATGGCGAAACGGTGATGTCTGGAACAATCGATAACAACGGCACGGATATGGGCACATATACCATCACCAAAGATGGATTGATCACCCTTACGTTCAATGAAGACACCGTAAAACACAACCAGACAGGTGCCATCACTGGTGGTTATGTCAAATTTAATTCCACAATTGAAGGCATCACCAAAGGTGATGGTTCTTCATGGAAGTTCGGTGAGAATAGCGAGATCACCATTCATTTCGACAACACAGGCGATCTGAACGCATGGAAATCCGGTTCCGTGAACAACGAGGATGGAAC
>CALHCA010000027.1 GCA_937930585.1 uncultured bacterium | reverse complement strand
GGAATCGAACCCGGATTGTCAGGATGAGAACCTGATGTCCTAACCGTTAGACGATGAGGCCAATGTTATAATTTTACCAAATTCAACCAAAAAAGTCAATCATAGCTTTTAAAACAAAGACTATTGTATTTTAGGGTTACTTTTCATTTGCCTTATTTGAAATAATCTCAATCGCTTCGGTTAATAGATTCAGTTCTTTTAAAGAAATATCACCAAAGGTTTCTTCACACCATTTAACTAGAATTTGCTGCCGAATGTTCAGTTTTTCTTTACCCAGTTTTGTATTTTCAATTTCACGAATTCGCTTATCTTTCTGTGAGTTTTTCTTTAAAATTAATTTTTTCTCTTCCATTTTAACTAAAACTCGCGAAATATAGGCCTTATCAACACCAATTTCTTTAGAGATTTCATCTTGCGGAGCAGAAGAATTATAAATTTTGGTTAAAATTGCAGCCTCAATAGCCGAAATATCATTTTTCGAAAGCTCGCGTGTTGCATATTTTTGTGCCGAGCGATAAATTGTATTAATTTTTTGTAATAAATCAAGAATCTTTTCTTCCATAAAATAAGTATACCAAATATTGTTGACTTTTACAACAATATTTTATACAATAGAGTAATCATTGACAAATACAACTATTTTATTAGGAGGAAGATGAAGAAATATTTTAGAAAAATAAAGCAAAATCGTGTGCTTCTAGCCACTTTATTTATAGTAAGTTTTATTCCTGTTATCTATGCGGGAACTTTTTTGGCATCAATCTGGGATCCTTATTCAAAAATCGAAAATCTAAAGATATCAGTAGTAAACGAAGATAAACCTGTTATTTTTAATGGTCAAAATATTGAACTTGGCAATAAAATTAGCAACAACCTTAAGCAATCAAGAACTTTAAACTGGCAGTTTACGGATTTAAAAACAGCCGAGAAAGATTTGACCGATGGTGACACTTTCATGATTGTATATATTCCAAAAGATTTTTCGAAAAATTCAGTTAGTTTTTTGGGAGAAAATCCACAAAAAGTAAATATTTCATTTAAGACAAATATTTCGAAAAGTAAATCTGGCGAAGTGATTTCAACCAACGCCGCACAAAAACTGAGCGAACAGATTCGAGTGCAAATTAGTGAAAACTACAGTAAGATTTTACTTTCTCAACTTTCAAATGTTCAAAACGGTTTTTCGAAAGCAGCGAACGGTTCAGAACAAATCTCAAACGGGATTGGCAGTTTAGAGAATGGTTTAAATTCGGCAAATTCTGGAGCTATAAAACTAAAAAATGGCGCAGAAAAATTAAATTCAGTAAACCAGAAAATGGCCGAAGCGAGCAACAAACTTACTTTTAGTGCAACCGAAATTTCAAATAAAACTAATCTTTTAAGCCAAAAAAGCGAGAACTTACAAAAAGGATTGCAAGATTTTTCAGCCAAAAGTGAAGAATTTTCGAATGGTTTAAACACGCTAAATTCTGCAATTAGCGATAATTCTGACGCAAAAAATCAAAGTGAACACTTATTGGAATTAAATCAAAAAGTGGCAAAAATGCGCATTTTAGCTGAACAAACCAATGATCAGAATATTAAAAATCTTGCCGATGAGCTGGCGGTTTCGGCAAAGAATATTACCGCTGACGCCCAAAAAAATGCCAAAAAATCGCAAAACTTACAAGCGCAATTTTCGCAAAAAATTGTTCCAGCCGCACAAAGCTTGGCGCAAAATTCACGCAAAATACAAAATTCACATAATTTGATTCTAGCGGGCGAAAAACAGCTTTCAGCTGGAGCTGCGGCCTTCTCGACAAAAATGAACGAATTCAATGATAATGAACAAAAAATCACTGAAAGCACAGCTCAACTTTTGGGCGGAATCAATACTTTAAATTCAGGAATAAGCACACTAAATTCCGGCGCTGCAAAACTACAAGATGGTTCAAATCTATTAACTTCGCAACTTTCATCTGGCGCAGAAAAACTTTCGAAAATCAATTTCTCAGACGAGTCTGCTAAAAATATCGCAACACCTGTTAAAAGTGAAATTTCAAATAATTCTGGAGATGCAACATATGGGAAAGCAATGGCTCCATATTTCATCGCATTAGGTTTGTTTGTTGGGGCGATTTCGTTTAATATTGCGTTTCCGATCCAAAATATGCCAAAAAAGAATCGTTCAGCGTTTAAGTGGTGGCTTTCAAGAGTGGGAATTATGGCTGGATTTGCTGGAGTTGAAACTCTAGTTCTTACAATTATTTTTAGTGGAATATTTAATATTTCGCCTGCAAATATAAATTCTTTCGTTTTAAATTCTTACATTTCAGCGTTTTCATTCCTTTTAATCGTTCACGCATTAATGTTTGCTTTTGGTAGGGTCGGTCAATTTATATCAATCGTTTTCATGATTTTACAGCTTGCAAGTAGCGGAGGAATGTTCCCAATTGAAACAACACCTCAAATTTTTCAAAATATAGCGCCATTTATGCCACTTTATTATTCACTAACCGCTTTCAGACAAGCAATCTTAGGTGGATTGTCTCAACCGATTTTCGAAAAATCCATCTTTAGTTTGATTGTTTTTGGTTTAGTTTTTGCTGCTATAAGCTTATTATCGTATTACATTAAAATAAATTCTAGCAGAAGTAAAACTCTTTCTAGTAATAAAATTTAATTTTGACTTTTTTTC
>CALHCA010000026.1 GCA_937930585.1 uncultured bacterium | reverse complement strand
TGATAAATATTATGTTTTAGCTTTAAGAGTTTCGAAAGATGAGAAAAATTCGCAAGAGATCTGGCCAGTGCCGGTTTCAAAAACCGAATTTAAACGCCTAAAATCATTAAAAAAATCCGCCGTTGGCGAAAAAGTTAAGCCAATTGACGGATACAATTACTAGTATTTAATAGTCTCGTTCGTGAGGCTATTTTTCTTGATGGATTATTTTATCAGCTAAGCCGTATTTTACAGCCTCCTCAGCACTCATCCAATAGTCTCGCTCCATATCGTTTTTGAGCTTTTCCAAATCCTGACCACTATTTTCGGCCAAAATTTGTGCAAGTTTTTCTTTAAGCAATAAGCTTTCCTTTAAATCAATTTCTTGATCTGTAACTTTTCCACGAGTGCCGCTTGAAGGCTGATGAATCATTACTCGAGAATTCGGCAAAATCGCACGCTTACCTTTTGTTCCAGCCGCCAGCAAAAACGCCCCCATTGAAGCCTGCAAACCAATCCCAATTGTTTGTACGTCTGGTTTGATAAATTTAATCGTATCATAAATCGCCAAACCATCATAAACGCTTCCGCCAGGGCTATTAATATAAAGTTTAATATCTTCATCTGGATTTTCGAAAGCTAAATGAAGAAGTTGCGCCACCACAACATTCGCCGTGTGCGAATTCACATCTTCGCCCAAAAAAATAACTCGTTCTTTTAAAAGCCGCGAATAAATATCAAACGCTCGCTCGCCTCTATTAGTCTCTTCAACAACCGTTGGAACTAAATAATTCTCTGTTTTTCGCATTTTCCCTCCTTAATCTTTCGAAACTTCAATTATAATTTCACCATTTTTCACACTCGCCACAAATTGCGTCCCTTTTGGCGGATTTTTTGCTATAATCTCCTCGGCTAGTCTATGTTCAAGTAAGTCCTCAATTGCACGCCTAAGTGGTCTTGCTCCATTTTTAGTGTCATAACCCTTTTCAATAATAAAATCTTTCGCCGATTTTCGAACTTTCAAATTCAAACCTTTTCGAAGCAATCGATTATTTAAATCAGCTAAAAGAATATCAAAAATCTTGCCAATTTCAGTTTTCGAAAGTGATTGAAATGTAATAATTCCATCGAATCGATTTAAAAGTTCAGGTTTTAGAATTTTCTCAAGAGCTCTTCGAGCAAATTTTTCATTTTTTAAGTGATTCTTTTTTGAAGAACTTTCCGCCTCAAACCCGAGCGATTTTTCATTCATCATTTCGCTTGCGCCAAGATTACTTGTTAAAATTACAACAGTATTTTTGAACGAAACTTTTCTACCTTGCGAATCTGTTAATTCACCATCTTCTAAGAGTTGCAAAAGTAGATTGAAAGTATCTGGGTGGGCTTTTTCAATTTCATCAAAAAGCACTACAGAATATGGCTGACGGCGAACCTTCTCCGTTAAAGTTCCACCTTCACCATAGCCGACATAACCAGCTGGCGCACCTAAAAGCTGCGAGGTTTTATGCTTTTCGCCAAATTCACTCATATCAATTTTGATTAGAGATTTCGAACCACCAAAAACCTCATTTGCAAGCTGGCGTGAAAGTTCAGTTTTTCCAACTCCAGTCGGGCCAAGAAAAATAAACGAACCAATTGGACGATTTTCATCTGAAATTCCAGACTTATTACGGCGGATCGCTTTCGAAATTTTCTTAATCGCCTCACTTTGACCAATCACCTTTTTCGAAAGATGTTTTTCAAGATTTTGTAGAATTTTTGCCTGATTTTTTGAAATTTTTTGAACCGGAATATTCGTTTTTAAAGAAATCGCTCGCGCCACATAATCGCTCGTTAAATTAATTTTTTTCGAACTTTTTGCTTTTTGCTCTTCTTCACTAAGTTTCTTTCTAAGTTGTGAGATTCGCGTTTTATAGAGAGCAGCACCTTCGAAATCTTCATTTTCTGCCGCTCGAATTTGCTTTTCATTTAATTTTTCAATCTCGCGCGAGAATTCTGAAATTTTATTCGGTTTCGACACCTTCTCGCTTACAGCTAGCGCACCAGCCTCATCTAAAATATCAATGGCTTTATCTGGCATTTGGCGGTCAAAAATATACCTCGCGCTCATATCAACGATTTCACCCAAAACTTCATCAGAAACTTCAATATTATGATATTTTTCATATTTTTCTCGCAAACCTTTTAAAATATCAATCGTTTCGTTCAAGCTCGGTTCTTCAACCTGAACAGATTGAAAACGCCGATTTAATGCAGAGTCTTTCTCAATCGATTTTTTAAATTCGTCAAAAGTTGTGGCGCCAATTAGTTTAATTTTTCCACGAGCGAGCGCTGGCTTTAAAATATTTGCCGCATCCATTGCGCCCTCTGCCGAGCCAGTTCCTGCTAAAAGATGAATTTCATCAATAAATGCAATGATTTCTTGATGTTTTTCAAGCGCTTTAATTACATTTTTTAGCCGCTCTTCAAACTGACCACGAAATTTCGTACCAGCCAACATTCCAGCTAAATCAATTTCAAAAATTCGCTTTCCAATTAGTTGTGGCGGAACTTGTTCTTTCGAAATTTTTTGAGCAAGAAGCTCAACTACAGCGGTTTTTCCAACTCCAGCTTCACCAATCAAAACTGGATTCGATTTCGTGCGACGAAGCAAAACCGTAATTAATCTCTGGACTTCAGTTTCACGCCCAATTACTGGATCAAGTTCGCCATTTTTAGCTTTTTCTGTCAAATCTTCACCAAATTTCTTCAAAATTGCAATTTCACGACTAGATTGTCGTTTCTCTGAATTCTTTCGAAAGCTTTTTTGCTCAATTTCATCAATTCCCTCGGCTGAATTTTCGTTCGAAAATAAAATATCAAAAGCATTCACTAGCCCCTCAATATTAGCCCCAGTTTGCCGAAGCACAACCTGTAATTTTAAATCTTTTTGCTTTAAAATTGAGAAAAGCAGGTTCTTTGTGCTAATTTCATTATCGTCACCAGAAATTAAACTCGCCATTTTTAATGCAAAAACCGCACGGTCGGTTAAAGCTCGCACGTTTGGATCTACAAAATCTGGCATACTTTTCGAAATTGGCGGATTTTCAACAAAAAAATCATATAAATCTTCAAACTTTAAGCCATATTCATATGCTAAAGTTGCCGCCGAAGATTCGCGATTTGCTAAAATTCCTAACAAAATATATTCAATTCCAATGTAGCCAGTTTTAAATTTACGAGAGAAGAATTCTGCTCGCTCCAAACTTTTGTGCGAATTTTCACTCATTCGCGAAATAATTTCTTGAAAGTCTTCAGGTATCATAACTCTATTTTATCATACTTTTAGCACTCTTACAATATGAGTGCTAATAATTTCTTATTTTATTTGACTTTTTAGGCTTTTTTATATATAATTGTCATATTAAAATGCGTGAACTAAAACTTTCTAAAATTCAAACGCCACTTGGCGAAATGACGGCAATCGCTCACGATGATGCTTTAGTTTTTTTAGAATTTCAAGATAATGAAAATTTCGAAAAAGATCTAGTTCAAATTAAAGATTTTTTTGAAGTTGAAGAGGTTGAAGAAGGAGAAAATTTACCTATCAAACAGATACGAATTGAGCTTGAAGATTATTTCAAACACCCTTTCGCGAGTTTTCGAACACCGATTGAAATGATTGGAACAGATTTTCAAAAACAGGTTTGGGAGGAACTTCAAAATATTCGTTCTGGTTCTACTTCAACATATTCTGAAATTGCCGAAAAAATTGAAAATCCTAATGCTGTCCGTGCAGTTGGTAACGCTTTAAACGCAAATAAGCTCTCTATAATTGTTCCGTGTCATCGAGTTCTTACGAAAGATATGGATTTTGGTGGTTATAACGGAGGACAAAACCGTAAAAGTTGGCTACTTCAGCACGAGGGAATTTAAACAAATTTAAAAGCACTCACGCGAGTGCTTTTTTGGAGGCTATTTTTCAAAAAATTTCACAATCCGACGAAGTTCTTCAAGATATTCACCAGATTCATCTTGCGCCAACATCATCGCCGGTACAGATAATGAATAATCGAAATTATTCCCGCTATCACAATACCAGCCATCTCTGATTTGGACAGCGTAGAATTTTTCACCATTATCAATAGCATGCTGAATTGCTAATTGGAGCATCAGCTCGCCATTGGGATTTTTCTGCCATTCAGCTAAATTCCACGCTAACGACTCGAGATAATTATTTTTGAAAATCCACGCACAAACGCTTGCAAGATTACTTTTCGCGTTCTCAACACCTGGTTTTTCATCAATCCGCTCAACATCAACGACCAAATTCCCACTAGAACCTTTTTCGCGTGACACAATCAAACCTGCCACAATGCCATATTTATCAAATTCAGCATCATTGAGAACTTCCTTCGCTGCCATCACACTTCCGTCAAACTTCTGATAAGCTTCAAACATCTGTAGAAATTCATTCTTCTTGCCGTTTTTAATTGCGAAGATATCATCTGGTAAAATATACCAGAAATCATCTTTACCGATAAATTCAATAACTTCTGGCGTCGAAAGTGGTGCTTGATTTCCATAAGCCACGCAATTTTGCAAAATGAAATTCTTTGGTGAAAGGAGCTCAAGCCGCTCAATTTTTTCAGCAAATTTAGCTTTTCCTTTTTTTCGAAGTGAATCCGCAAGTTCTTGTTTAATTTCAAAAACCTGCCTGATATCGTTTTTTTCAGGGCTAATCACTATCGCGATATTTTCCGCCAAAACACCAATCTCCAATAACTTTTCAATCTGAATACAGATGATATTTTGTAGATAACCTTTAAACGGCAAAGGAATTAGCTCCTTCGAAAAAGCCTTAGTTGCCGGAAGTGCACGAGTGCCCAGCCCGGCTGCAGGGATTATAACTTTCGTATTTTCGATTTCATTTGACATAAAAATGTCCTCCTTTTTTTATGTGCTTAGCTATATATAACTAATAGCTTGATTATACCATATAAAAAGCCAGCGGTCAAATTCCGCCAGCTTTTAAAATTTTATTGCTCTTCTCCGCCGAATTTCTCGCGGTCACCTTCATCTCCATCGAGGTTTTCAACAACTTCGCTTTCAGTCGCTTCATTTAAAGCGCTAAACAAGCCGTCTTCAACATTTCCACGTGGTTTTTTCTCGGCAAGCTTAGCAAGTTCAATATCGAGTTCAAAACCAGTTAATCGACTCGCAAGGCGAACATTCTGCCCAGCGCGGCCAATTGCAACACTTTGCTGATCCTCACTCACAAGCACAGTTGCTCGTTTGCGTTCGTTTTCACTAGTTTCTTTAATTTGAACTTCAACGACTTCTGCAGGACTCAACGCCTCACGGATAAATTCACTCGGGTTTTCGCTCCAAGTTACAATATCGATTTTTTCACGTTCACCAATTTCATTCATAACAGATTGAACACGAACGCCACGACTACCAACAAAAGTTCCAACTGGATCAACACCGTTCATAATTGAACGAACCGCCATCTTAGTTCGGCGACCAGCCTCGCGAGCAATCGCCACGATTTCTACCATTCCAGTTTCTAGTTCTGGTACTTCTTGTTCGAAAAGAATTTCAACAAATTTTGCATCAGCACGCGAAAGAATCAATTCTGGCGCACGACCATCTCGTTCAATTTCTTTAATAAGAACTTTAATCCGTTGGCCAACACTAAAATACTCACCATTAATTTGTTCACGGAGCGGCATAATTCCGTTCGCTTTTCCTAGGTCGATTCTCACAAATCGTTGGTCAATTTTTGAAACCGAACCACTTACGATAGTACCAACTTTATCTTCGAATTCTTCAAGAATAATCTCGCGTTCAGCTTCGCGAAGTCGCTGCAAAACAACTTGTTTAGCAGTTTGAGCGGCCACACGACCAAAAGTTTCAACCGGGAATTTCTCCTCAACAATTTCGCCAATTTCAGCATTCGCATCAAGTTTTTTTGCATCTTCAAGAGAAATCTCGTTGTTAATATTATAAGCTTCTTCGCCGTCAACAACTTCGTATTGAACAAAAACTTCAGCATCACCAGTTTGAGTGTTTAGTTCTGCTCGAACATTTTGGTCACGATTTCCGTTCTCGCGTCGCCAAGCAGCCGCAATTGCCATCTCAATAACTTCTAAAACTTTTTCTTCTGGTAAATTTTTTTCAGCTGCAATTGTTTTTGCCGCCAACATCATTTGTTTAATATTTAAATCTTCCATTTTATCCTTTCGAAATAATTTCTTATGAAAAACGCCGACCCGCTGGCCGACTACTTTTCAATTCTAACACAATTTATTTTTTTCGTCAATATTTTAATTCAACAAAGTCAATCTTTGGTATTTTTCAAGCGATTTTGGCTTTTCGTTTAAATATTTTTGCCAATCTTTTTGATTTTTGAATAAAAAATCCACCGCAGATTGTGCTCGCGAAATCATTTTCACGTCGCCAATACTTGCAAATTCCAGATTAATTTCGCCACTTTGTGCCTTACCATAAATTTCACCAGCGCCACGAAGTTCCAAATCTTTTTCCGCCAAAATAAAGCCATCATCAGTTTTCGAAATTTCTTTAAGTCTCTGTGGCGGTTTCGCATTTGAACTCATCACAAGATAGCAAAATGCGTCATCACCACCACGACCCACTCGCCCACGAAGCTGATGAAGCTGCGCTAAGCCAAAACGGTCAGCATTTTCAATCACAATTGTGCTTGCGTTTGGAACATCAATTCCAACTTCAATAACTGTAGTTGAAAGCAAAATATCAGCTTTTTTTGCCAAAAAATCTGCCATTATTTGCTCTTTTTCTTCCGACTTCATTTTACCATGAAGCTGCAAAATTCTAAATTCCTTAAAATCACGTTTCAATCGTTTAAATTCCGCCTCAACACTTTTAATTTCCTCGTTTTTTCCTTCTTGAATTGCTGGAACAATTACAAAAACTTGCCGTCCATTCGAAATTTCAGCTTTAATCCTCGAGTTCATTGGTGCACGAGAAGCTGGTGAAATAATTTCAGTCTGAACTGGCTTTCTCCCCTCAGGCTTTTCTTTCAATATTGAAATACTCAAATCACCAAAAAGCGTTAATTGTAACGACCTTGGGATTGGTGTAGCGGTCATCGCAAGTAAATGTGGCATTTTTTGGTGAGATTTTTCAAGAATTTTTTGCCTTTGAGCAACACCAAAACGATGCTGTTCATCAATAATCACTAAACCAAGATTCAAAAATTCCACTTTTTCTTGAATAATTGCGCTCGTACCAACCAAAATATCAAGATTACCATTTTTTAAATTTTCAAAAAGTGTTTTACGAGCCCTTCCTTTTACCTTTCCCGAAAGAAAACCAATCGAAACACCGCACCAAGCCAAAGCTTTCAAAAAATTCTCAGCTAATTGTTGCGCAAGAATCTCGGTTGGCGCAAAAACTGCCACTTGATAACCATTTTTTAATGCATTTAATGCAGCAATTGCCGCCACGGTTGTTTTTCCAGAGCCAACATCGCCCTGCAAAAGCCGATTCATTGGAGAATCCTGGCTCATATTTTGCATAATTTCCCAAGAAGCAAGGCGTTGCGAAGGAGTCAATTCGAACGGTAAATTCTCAATAAAATTCTTCACGTCTTGGATTCTCGGCTCAATATTATATCCACGAAGTTGTTCATTTTCAATCTTATTTAATTTCGCAGCTAAAATCAGCTCAAAAATTTCATCGAAAGCAAGCCGTTCAAGAGCTAAATTAAATTCTTCTGCCGATCCCGGAAAATGCACCCATTCAATCGCTTGTGCACGTGAAACTAACTTTTCTTTTCGAACAATAATTTTAGGTAAAGTTTCGGGCAAGATCTTCATCATCGGCTTTAGCTCTACTAAAATCTTTCGAATTGTTTCGGTTTTTAAACCTTTTTTTTGCGGATAAATTGGCACAATTTCACCATCTTCACCCGAAAAATTTTGGTTTTTTGGTAATTCTTCGCGCTTCATAACACTCGGATTCGTGATTTGAAAACGATTATAATTAAATTCATATTTTCCTGAAAAGAAAAATTCTTCTTCATCTTGAAGCTGTTTTACGCGGTATGGCTGGTTAAACCAAATTGCTTTAATTTTCTCTTTTCCATCAGTTAAAATCGCCTCAGTTATTGTCATTCCACGCCGAACTCGACGCATTGAAACTTTTTCGGCATAGGCCTTGAAAAGAACCTTTCCCGGCTTAATCTCGCTCAAGCTAGTTAAACTTGCGAAATCTTCATATTTTCGAGGAAAAAACTCTAAAATATTACCAACAGTTCGCAAATTAGCATTTTCTAATTTTTCAAGCGTTTTCTCGCCAACACCTTTAACAAGCCCTAATGAAGAATTTAGATTCATTATATAATTTTAGCATTTTTTGATATCATTTTCAATTTTCAGAAAGATCTATTTCTCTTCCAGTTTTCATAAAATTATTATCACAAACTTTCAAACCTTTAATACAGTTAATCTCATTACTTTAACGCATAGTGTTATTTTTAGTATCTTTGTTTGGTCTACCTAATTTCTTTATATTTTATCTTGCTTAAAAGCTTATACTAATAAAAATCGCCCTGATTTGAGCGATTTTCGAAATAAATTAAACTTTGTTTACTACTGGAATCACAATTGGCGTGTGACCAGTACTATCAAACAGTAGATGCGAAATATCATCTTTAATCTCCTGTTTCATATCAGAAATTTCAACTTTTCGTTCAACTTCACGGTCGATTTTAATTCGCAAATAATGACGAATTTTACCAATCAACTCTTCACTATCTTTTAGATAAACAAATCCACGCGAAATCACATCTGGTGTTTTAAGAAGTCGGCCAGTTTTCTTACTGATCGTTAGCACGATGATAAAAATACCTTCAGTTGAAATATGTAATCGGTCTTTCACAACAGCATCGTGAACTGTATTTCCAGTGTTATCATAAAGAATTGAACCAACATGAACACGGCCGCCTTTTTTAATTTTCTTTTCTTTTGTAAGCTCGATGACGTCACCACTGTCAGCAACAAGAATTTCTTCTCGTTTTAATCCAAGAACTTTCTGCGCCATTTCAGCATTGTGTTGAAGCATATAAAATTCACCATGAACTGGGAGGTAATTTCTTGGGCGAATAGTTTCTACCAATCGAACGTGGTCATCGTAGTAAGCGTGCCCTGAAAGATGGAGTGGGCCAATGCCATGATAATGACCGCGACCATGCTGAATTACACCAGCACCTTCACGCAAAAGTCCATCAACCGTTGAAGCAACTCGTGGCTCATTTCCTGGAATCGGACTCGAAGAAAATACCACAACATCTGTTGCTTTAATTTTAACAAATCGGTGAGCACCAGTTGCCATTCGGTTTAAAACAGCATTTAATTCACCCTGCGAGCCAGTGCAGACGATTGTAACTTTCGAATCATCAAGCTTCACGATATCTTCCATTTTTACAATAACATCTTTTGGAACTTTAATTTTTCGCGATCTTAACGCAATTTCAATCGCATTGATCATCGAGAATCCAGCAAACGCAACTTTGCGGTCGTGTTTTACTGCTTCATCTAAAATTAATTGTAGTCGATAAATCTGGCTCGAGAAACAAGAAAAAATCAATCGTGCATGCGGATATGCTGTCATTACTTCACCAACACTTTCGCCAATTGAATATTCACTGTGTGGATGCGTTCCTGGTGTATCAATATTAGTACTTTCATTCATCAACAAATCAACACCTTCGGTTTGCGCGATTTCAGCAAGCCGTGGGAGATCGAATTGAGTATCAACCGGATCGTTTTCAAAACGCCAGTCACCCATATGAACAATATTCCCATTTGGCGTACGAATAACCATTGCCATACAACCAGGGATTGAGTGCAAAACATGCACAAATTCAAGCGTCATATGCTCTGAAATTCGAATTTGTTCGTGCTTAAACGGATCAACAATTTGGTAATTTGGCGAAACCTCAACAACCGCCTCTTCCATCTGGCGTTTAATCATTCCAATCGTAAAATCGGTTGCATAAATTGGAATATTATTGCCGAATTCAGGTAAAAGTTGCCGAACAGCACCAATGTGATCAAGGTGAGCATGAGTAAATGCAACCGCCTTAACTTTATGCATATTATCTTTCAAATATGTAATATCCGGCGTCATAAAGTTTACACCGGGGTAGTCTTCGTTCGGAAAAATTGAGCCCATATCGATAACTAGGATTTCATCCATATACTCGATTGCGAACATATTTTTACCAATTCCAAATTCACCCAAGCCACCGAACGGAATCACTCGCACACTATCCTTTTCTGGGCGAAGTTTTTTCAATTTCGAAGCTGTTAGTTGTTCGCCATTAAAACCGTTAAAAAGTGATTTATTAACAGGTATATTAACAATATGCTGAGTTGCGCGCATATTAATATCATTCGAAATCATTCGTTGAGCTCGCACAACCGCACCACGACGCGTTGTTGTTGGTAAATTCACCTTTTTAGCGTCAGATTTTTGAACTCGAGTTTGCTTTGAAATATTCTTAGCCTTTTGAGCAATTTTTGCGCTCTTCTCGTTATTTTCTTTTTTCGCATTCCCAACATATTTATCTCGATTTTTTTGCAAATCTTGGGCTTTTTTTTGCAAGTTAGCACGCCTTCGAGCCTGCTTCTCATTAAAATTATCAGTCATTTTTCTCCTTAAATTAAAGCGTTCGAAAAGTTATTTTTATGTCGGATTTTTCGAACAAGTAATATTTTAGTATTTCTATTTTATCAAATTTCAAGCTTAAAGTCAAATAAAAAAGAGCCCAAAAGGGGCCCTAAATTATAAAAGAAAAGCACGGAATCTCTCAACCAGACTAAACCTATATCTCTTTTCAATAAGAGACTTATAAATTCTTTTTAGATCCTTCTTTAAATCATTGTCAAGCCTTCTAATTTCAGCTTTTGAATGCAAAATTGAAGAAAGACCGCAATAGACTATGTTATTGAGACGAGGACTGCATCCTCTTATAAAAAAGTCAACAGACCCTTTATTCTCGCTTCTAATAAGCATAGCAAACTGTTTCCCAAATGTGTTACATCTCTCACATATACTCAGGCCTGTGAAATATATATTAGCCATTAGTTCGTAGCCACCAGTAGGTAGTCTGTTAGCAATAGGTCTTAAGGAGTGAAGAATCACTAAAGACTCTTCATAGCCTAGCTGTCTATCTTGCACAACTAAATCGATTATATTCCCAGCAATAATAGAATCTATATCTGCTGGAACATCAAAGACACTTTCGTTAAGCATTTCAGAGAAATGCTTATAAAAGCTTTTTATAAAGTTCCAAATTTTTTGTAACTTCTCTTCCATAGCTTCATATTTTTCATCATACTTTGTGTCGCTATGAAATTTTTCTGCGATATTTAAAAGCCTTTGCAACTCTTGAATGTCGCATTCGCTGATCGCTTTCAACGCCATCTTGACATCCCAAACTAACGGAAAGAGATGCTTTTGGGCTTCATAATAGTCCGTGCTTTCTTCATTGAAAAGAGCTTCTTGTAGTAACATCTTATTACCTCCAAAATGTGTAGAATATAAATATTATACCAGATTTTTGAAAAAAAGAAAACCCCACATAATTAGCAGGGCCGTTTTTTATTAACTAAAAAACTTACAATCTTTGAAGATTAAGCTAATCTCTTCTTCAATGGCGTAATTGCCATTTAGTGAAAATTTTAGCACAGTAATACCGTTATCAACTCTTGTGGTTAAATTATAGGGCATTTTCGCTCTATCTCTGATAAAACAACGAATCCTCCAGAGGTAAAACTCCGTAAAAATCCATGCCACTACGACAAAAATAGATACTCTTTCATCTGGCTGGTTTTCAATTATTAAAAGCGCTAATAAACACAGTAAAGTTAAAGCAATAGCTATATGAGATAAATAAAATCTAATTGCGAATTTATTTATCTCTCTTAAAGCTTTCTTTACAAAACTAAAAACTCTTCTCTCTGCTTCCGTGTTCTTAGGCAACTCAGCTTCTTTAACATAAATCCATACCCAGCTGGTTATCAGCCTTTTCTTGATGTTGAGAGTTTTCTCACCCAAGAAATATAGTCTGATTATATCAAAATTAGATATTAATGTTATGGTTATTAAACTTATCAATATTAACATTGACAAAAATCCATAGTTCTGACTAATTTTTGCGAGTATCAATAAAGCACTTAGGATTAAAAGCCACACAAGAAGTGTAATTTTTAGCCACAGATTATCAATAAACACCTTATTAATAACATAGGCTTTTTTCGGAAAATTAAATTCACGAACCTCTTTCGTGTCTAATTTAATTTCCTCACTTTTGCCAGTATCCAAGTTTTTCATTACCACGATTTTCGAAATCTTCATAATACGATTCCTCATCTTTCTAAAATTTCTTTGCAAAATGCAACTTTCAAATTATACCATATATTCTCTAAAAATGCAAATCTTGCAGGCTTTCTAAAAATCTGTTAAACTGGTTTTATGAATAATGAAGATTTTGACATTTCAAACTTTTCGAAAGATATTTTTGATGATTTTTCAAAAACAGAAATTAAAGCAAAAAAACAAAAAAATCGAAAAATTCCAGTTATAATGATTTCTGGCTTTTTAGGCTCAGGCAAAACCACACTTTTAAACCATCTTTTAAAATCAAGCCCAAATCTAAAAATTGGTGCAATTGTGAATGATTTTGGCATAATAAATATCGACAGTAAATTAATCTCTAACGGAATCAATGAGCAAAAAATTGAACTTAGCAATGGCTGTATTTGCTGCATGATTGGTGATAACGGATTAAGTGAACCACTTTCAAAATTAGCAAATAAAGATTCACTGCTTGATGCGATCATAATTGAAGCTAGTGGAATTGCTGAACCTTACGATTTGCTCAAAACTCTGCAATATTCTGGAAATCAATATTCTTATTTTGGTGGAAATATTTATTTAATCGATACTCAAAATTTCGAAAATTCTAAGAAAGATTTTCCAACACATTTTAAAAAATGTCTCAAAGCGAGTGATATTATCGTTTTAAATAAAACCGACTTAATTTCAAAAAATAAAATTCAAGAAATCCGTGAATTCATTAGAAAATTAAACCCAAATTCACCAATTATTGAAAGTCAAAACTCAAAAATTAATCCTGATTTAATTTTTTCTTGGCAAAAATCTGAGCAAGAAAATAAAGAAAAAACTAAAGAGTACGAGCACAATCATAAAGATCACATTCATAACCAATTTCAATCTTTGGCTTTCGAAACAATAAAACCACTAAATCCTCAAAAATTCCTAAGTTTTCTTGATAATTTGCCTAAAAATCTTTTTCGAATGAAAGGAATCTGCTACTTTGGAATGAAAGGGTACGAACAGAAATATATAGTTCAGCTGGTTGGCAAAACTATTGATATTTACAGTGAAGAATGGAAAGATGAAACGCCAAAAACCGAGCTCGTTCTAATCGGCTCTAAAATCGATAAGCGTGAAATTCTTACAAAATTAAGAGATCTAGAAGATAAAAACCCAGATGAAATCACACCGCAAAATATGGTAAATTTTGAAAGATTCTTTTTATCAAAATACAATTAAACCGACCGTTGAATCTGGTCGGTTTTAAACTTAAATTTTTTGTAAGAATTTATCAATAGCAGTTTTATCTCGCTTAATTAAAGCAATTCGCCCGGCAATCTCTCGCTCACCCATCTCAATTGCTCGAGTTAAGCTTGGGTCATTTTTTAGAGGTTCAAAAAACTCTTTAAATTCTTGGAGCTGTTTCTCGGTTCGCAAGATCGCACCTGAATATCGTGGAAAATCATTATAACTTTTATCACCATCAAATTTATCTTCAATTAATTTCCAATTTTCACGAAGCCATTTCCATGCTAATTCCCGAGTTTTCGAATTTCGAAGCAAATGAACATACCAACTCAAGATATCCTGCGTTCGAATTACATCATTCTCAAGCATTTTTTCAAGAAGTAATTCACTAGTTCGAATATTTTTAGTTGAAGTTAAAGCCACCATTATATCATCTCGATAATCAACGTTTGAAGTATTCTTATAATTTTCGAGCATTTTTTGCAATAATTCTGGAGATTCTTCAAAACGAATCTTTACGGTTAAAATTAAACTTCGAATTTCTGAATCAATATCTTCCATATTCGGCGAACTTTTGAAAATATCTAAAGCACTTGAAATTGCTTTTTCATTTTCAGCATAAATCATGTGCGCCAAAATCGAGCTACGTTTTTGCGTATCCTCTTCATCTTCGCCAGTTTTTTTAATAAATCCAAGCTTTTCGAACTCATTTTGAGCTAAATTACCAACAAATTTTTTCATTTTTTTCGAACTTTCAGAATCTTCATCAATAAAAATTTTCAATTCGCCAATCAAAAGACTAATCATATCCCAAACCGTTAAAGAAGTTTCTTTATCATAGCTCTGCAGAGTCCGCAACAGCTCAACACTCGGAATTTCACCGCCACGCGAAAGCAAAGAACGTTCCTGAAGAATTTGAAGGCGAGAAATTGTATCTAAATCACCATTTCGAACCTTTTCAAGCAAATTTTCAAAAAGATTTTGGCTATAATTCGTAATGAAATGAGCAACATTTCCTTGATTTAACTGAACAAAATCTGGATTTTTCTTACAGGTTAAATCTTTTGAATCCATAATCTCAGGTAAATTATTTTGATTTGAACCAAGCAGAATTGGCCAAATTCGCCCACTATCTTTACCTTCACCAATAAAAAATTGCTTTTGTGATAATCTTAACTCTTCGCCATCTTCTTCGGCCAAAACACTCGGATAGCCGCTTTTAAAAAGCCAAGGATTCATAAAATCTGCAATATTTTTACCAGAAGATTCGCTCAAACAATCCCATAAATTCTCACCAATTGTATTTTGATATTTAAACTTATCAAAATATCTTTGCAAACCTTTTTGAAATGCATCGTTCCCAACATATTTTCGAAGCATGTTCATTAAGCGAGCACCTTTTGCATAAACAATTGCACCATCGAAAATAGTGCTAATTTCATCTGGATGATGAACTGGGACATGAACCGCCTGAACGCCGTCAATCGCATCACGGCGCAGACTTAAAACTGCTTCGTTAACTGCAAATTCTTCCCAAATTTTCCATTTTGGCTCTAAAGCGTCAGTTGCTAAATATTCCATCATCGTTGCGAAAGATTCATTTAGCCAAAGCTCATCCCACCATTTCATTGTTACAAGATTTCCAAACCACTGGTGTGAAGTTTCGTGCGCAATAACCGACGCAACATATTTTTTTGAAGATATTGAGGAATTTTTACCAGCAAGTAGTGCAGTTTCACGATAGGTAATCAAGCCCCAGTTCTCCATCGCACCACTAGAAAAATCTGGCAAAGCAATGTGGTCGCATTTTGAAAGCGGGAACTTTTGACCAAAAAAATCTTCATAAAATTCTAAAACCCGCACCGCAAAACTAAGCGGAAATTCCATTAATTCAGACTTTTGAGCTTTTGTTGCCAAAACTGAAACTTCAACACCACTTTTAGTCTTTTTTGAAACTCGTTGAAAATCGCCCAATACAAAGGCTAATAAATATGTTGACATTTTTGGCGTTTTGGCAAATCTAACCTGTTGAGTATTGCCATTTTTATTTTTTTCAATAATTTCAGTATTCGACAAAACTTCAAGATCACTCAAAGCTCTAATCTCTAATGAAAAAGTTGCCTTTGCTTCAGGCTCATCAATACACGGAAAAACCTCACGAGCATGATGGCTTTCAAATTGAGTCGCAAAAAGCTCTTTTTTCTCACCATTTTCTTTATAGTAGCAAGGATATAATCCGTGCATTGCATCTGTTATTTTACCAGAAAACTCAATTTTAAGTTGAATTTTATCACCTTTTTTAAAGTTAAGTTTTTCAATATTTACCAAAATTTCATCATTTTCAGCTTTCGAAAAGCTCAATTTTATATCATTAGCAGCAATAATCTTTTCAATTTTTAAATCTTTTGAATGGAGCGCAATTTCTTTTTCATCATTAATTTCGCCAAAAATATCAATGATTCCATCAAATTCACGATTTTTCACTCGTAATAGATCGAGCTTCAATTCATAATGCTCGGGCTTAAATTTTTCTATCAATCTATTAACACTCATTCAAAATCCTCTTCTTAAAATCACTTAAAATATTATTAATCTTTACACAACCTTGTTTATTTTCGAAACGCCATTGAGCATAAATTTTCATTTTTGGCTCAGTTCCGCTTGGTCGAATCGTAATTCTTCTATCTTCTGAATCAAAAATAAAACTTACCGCATTTCCATTTTCCAACATTTTAAAACTATTTTTTTTATTTGTTGAAAAATCTAACTCAGTTAAATTCTCGAAATCTCGCATTTTTAATGCACCAAAATTTTCATTTCCAATTCGCATTTTTCGCATAATTTCTTGCATTTTTGTAAATCCTTCAGCGCCACTAAATTCAAGAGATTCAGTCTTTTCAACAAAATATCCATTTTCAGCATAAATTTCATCAAGCTTTTCTCCCAAAGTTTGATTTTTAAGTTTCAATTCCGATGCAAGCTCGGCTATCATTAATCCAATTGTTGCAGCATCTTTATCTCTAGTCTGCGAACCAATGAGCCCGCCAAGACTTTCTTCAAACCCAGCAATAAATTTCTCTCCGAGCACTTCTTTTTGCAATATTTTTTTACCAATGAATTTAAATCCAACCAGCAAATCGTCATAAATTTTTATACCATATTTTTTAGCCAAAACATTTAGCATATCTGTAGTCACAAAACTTTTACAAATAAAGTCACGGTCTCCAAAGTAAAGTTCAGCATATTTATTTCGATCCTTTTGCTTCTTCGAAAGAATATAATCGGCCACTAAAATTGCGGTTTGATTGCCCGAAAAACTTCGAACCTCTCCATTTTTTTCAAGGCTCATTACACAAATTCGGTCAGCATCCGGGTCGGTAGTTAGTGCAATATCTGCTTGTTCTTTTCTTAATTTTAAAATTGCCATTTTATTTGCAGAATGATTTTCTGGATTCGGTTTCCTATCTTGAAGTGTTGAAAAATTACCATCAAAATTCATTTGCTCATCAACAAAAATAATATTTTCGAAACCTGCAGACTGAAGAGTTTTTAATAAATTTGTCGTTCCGGTTCCGTGAATTGGTGAAAAAACAATTTTTATACTTCTATTTTTCGACAAAGATAATTTCACATTAGCTTTAATATAAAAATAGTCATTTTCTTCACCCAAAATTTTAATTTTACCGTTTTTTACAAATTCATCAAAATTACCAGTTTTAAATTCTTCGATATTTTTAGCAATTTTCATTAATTTTTTATCGTGTGGAGCTGAAATTTGCGCGCCATCATTCCAATAGATCTTAATTCCATTATCTTCTGGCGGATTATGACTAGCCGAAATTACAATTCCTGCCGAAGTTTTAAGATTTCGAACTGTAAAAGATAATTCTGGGGTCGAGCGAGGAGTGTAGAAATAAAAAACTTCGATATTATTTGCAGCTAAAATTTCAGCACATTTTTTCGAAAGATCGCAAGAGGAATTTCGAACATCCCAAGCAATTGCAACACTTGGTGAATTAATATTAAGTGATTTTAGATAATTTGCGAGAGCCTGTGCACTTTCAGAGATCGTAATTAAATTAATACGGTTAGGACCAGCACCAACCTTACCACGTCGCCCAGCCGTACCAAATTCTAAAATTTTGAAAAAAGCATCTTCAAGCTCACCCCACTCTTCATTTTTAATCAAATTTAAAATTTGCGCTTTAAATTCATAATATTTTTCATCTAAAAGCCACTTTTGTAAATTTTCGAAAGCTAACTTTGATAAATTAGACTTGGCTTTTATTAATTCTTCGCTCATTTAATCCAGCTCCTTTTATATCTATTTTATCACTATCTTTCTATAAAATCAAAGCGCTTGCGTTTTTAGAATATTTATGTTAAAATAATTCTAATGAATAAAATTCTAAAAAAATCTGCAAAAAAACTAGCCGATGACAATGCGCGCGGAGCTCAAATTGGTTTGCTTGAAGAAGTTTTTAACGATATTTATCCAAGTCGCTGGGCGATTTATAAAGTTAATTTCTTTCGCGGAATAGCTTTTGGATTCGGTAGCGCTATTGGTGCAACAGTTCTAATCTTCTTGTTAATTTGGATTCTTAACTTTTTTGTTAACATCCCGGGCGGAATTGGTGACTTTATCCAATCTATTATAAATGCGATGCAAAATCGGCGATAATAAAAACTACCCCATCAGGAGTAGTTTTATTTTTAGCTTGAAGAGCCTGCTATGTTTTCCGTATTTATCGAGGAAGGCCCTGTATAACTTTTGGAAACTTTATATCCACCAGAGTCGGTAACTTCAACCGTAATATTTTGACCAGATTTATTAAACGTATAATCTGTTGAGAGTGTGTTTCCAGTTGGAAGAGCAGTACTAATTGTTGCGCCATCAACCTTAACCACGACCGAAGTTATATCGAAATTCCCCTTTGCAATATTTATATTTATTCGGTAAGTATTTGAATTTGCATGCCTTGAATATGAAACACTTGAGACAGAGGGTTGAGAATCCGAACAATTATGAATATTGTCCTCTTCATTGATATTATAACCTTCTGGTGCAGTTATTGTTTTCTTTTTAGAAACTGGGTCGGTTGTTTCGAAAACAGTTAGTTTAACTCGAGTAGATTCCGGTGTACATTTAGTTGCTTTCTTTTTCGAAATACTATCGAACTCAATTTCTCTTGATACTGAACCGGTTTTGTTTTTATCCCACCAAGATGGGCAAATATCATTCTTGCCATTTATTGTACAATTTCTAATTCCAGACGGTCTTTCAATTTTATCGCCAGATTTCCATTTACCATTAGAAGCATAAACTTGATGGTGAACATCGCGCATATATTCATTAATTACTCTACGCACAGGGCTGTTATCAGGAGATCGCAAAGCCCGACCGTCATGGTTTCCGCTCCAAACACCTGTTGCAACTACAGGAGAATAACTCATCATCCAAGAGTCCTTGGCAGCACCTTTTCCATTATCTGTTGTTCCGGTTTTCGAAGCTGTCCAGACCCCAGGAACCGTAAATCCATAACTTCGACTTTGACCACCAAATGTAGTTGTTCGAGCACTTGGATCAGCAAGAATATCAGTCAATTCATATGCAGCCTGTGAGTCAATCACCTGTTTTGATTCATCTTTCCACTCAAAAATCTTTTGATTTGATGAATTTTTAACTT
>CALHCA010000025.1 GCA_937930585.1 uncultured bacterium | reverse complement strand
AGAAGTTTTTCGGGGTCTTTAAAGCTATCAATTTCTTCTTTGAGAGATTCAATGGCTTTATCTTTCTCTTCAATTTTCGAATTAAGCTCTTGAATTTTTTCTTGCGCTTTATTATTATCTTCAGTAAGGCGCTTATTTTCGTTCTTGATTTCTTTAGATTCTGCTCTTAGAGAATTATATTCCGACTTCAGCTCTGAGGAACCTTTATTCTTGAGCCTTCTTTTGAGTTTATTATTTTGAGTTTTAAGACTTCGATTATTAAGAATAAGCTTGTCTTTTTCTCTTTTGAGATCTGCGATCTCTTCATCTTTCGAACTTAAGATGATATGGTATTCTTCCTCGAGCTCTTTAAATTGACCTTCAGATTCTGACCCTAATTCTTTAATACGATCTTTCAATTCTTCGATTCGTCTATTCTTATCTGCAATATTCTTTTGCAACTTTTTAACGAGTTTGTCGTTATTTGGTTTATTATTACTTGAGTCACCAGTTCTTGGTTTTTCAAGTTCTGATTTTGGCTTCTTACGAGTTTTGTTAATTTTTGCATTGAATCGTACTAATGCTACTTTTATTCTTGATAAAGAATCTCCAGGTGTTAGGGTCTGTTTCTCGAGTTCTTTTCTCATTCGCTCTTTTTAACCATTAAAGAACCTCCTTTAATAAAAAATTTCGAAAAATAACCCAAAAATAGTTCACCTAACTTTTTAAAAGAGCTATCATTCGATTGTGGTAAATTCTACCATATTTTAATACCTAAGTCAAGAAGGAGCTGCAAGCTAAGGCTTGAAGGAATAACCTAAAAGTGCTAAAATTAAAATAGATAAAATGAATTTTCGAAAGGAGAAAAATGGCTAAATTAGTTTTTGCAAGACATGGTGAAAGTGAATGGAATAAAGCAAACCTTTTTACTGGTTGGGCTGATGTTGATTTGAGCGAAAAAGGTGTTCAGCAAGCAATTAATGCTGGAAAGTTAATTAAAAAGGCGGGAATTGAGTTTGATGTGGCTTTTACATCAGTTCTAAAGCGTGCGATTAAAACAACTAATTTGGCTTTGGAATTTTCTGATCAACTTTGGGTTCCAGTTCAAAAATCTTGGCGTTTGAACGAGCGGCATTATGGTGGCTTAACTGGAAAAAATAAAGCTGAAGCAGCTGAAAAATTTGGTGAAGAGCAAGTTCATATTTGGCGTCGTTCTTATGATACGCTCCCACCAGAAATGCCACGAGATGATGAATATTCTGCACATAATGATCGCCGTTATGCTTTACTCGATGATTCGGTTGTGCCAGATGCTGAAAACTTGAAAGTTACTCTAGAACGTGCTTTACCGTTTTGGGAAGATCAAATTGCACCAGCTCTAAAAAGTGGAAAGAATGTATTTGTTGGTGCTCATGGAAACTCAATTCGTGCGCTCGTCAAACACATAAAAGGCTTAAGTGATGACGAAATTATGGGTGTTGAAATTCCAAACTTCCCGCCACTCGTTTTTGAGTTTGATGAAAACCTTAATATTTTGAATGAATATTCGCTTGGTGAATAATTTTCGAAAAAAGCAAAATAGAGCGTTGATTCGCTCTATTTATTTTGGTAGATAATCATTGAATCACCATAAGATAGAAATTTATATTCACCATTTTGGATTGCGTGATTATAAGCATTTTTGAGATTTTCCCAGCCAGCAAAAGCACTCGCAAGCATTAAAACTGTTGATTTTGGTGCGTGGAAATTCGTAATTAAACCTTGAATTGTTTTAAACTCATATCCTGGAAAAATAAAAATATCTGCTTCACCCGATAAATTACCATTTTGAGATTTCGAAATTTTACTTAACGGTCTCGAGGTTGTGCGAGATCACCTCTGGCTCG
>CALHCA010000024.1 GCA_937930585.1 uncultured bacterium | reverse complement strand
TTGGAAGATATTAAGAGTAAATTTTTAGAATTGTAAAACTAATCCAAAAGAAAGAAAACCACATTTTTGTGAGCTTGGAAGAATTGTTGTCTGTGTGATATTGCTTTATCTAAAATTACTAATATTCTATAGCTGTATATAAAAAATAAAAAGTTAAATATTTTTTTAGAACTATTTCAGAATTATGGTGCGACGTGCAAGAAATACATAATTAGCACTCTATTGACCTAAGTGCTAATTTATGCTAGACTAATAGTATGAATATTACACCACGACAAACGCAAATTTTGGTAGCAATCATTGAGCAATACGCTGAAGTTGCCAGCCCTGTTGGAAGTGTGACTTTAGCAAAGCTTTTTGGTGTTTCAAGCGCGACAATCCGCTCGGAAATGGCAAAACTTGAAGATCTTGGTTTAATTACACAACCTCACACTTCTGCTGGGCGAATTCCAACTGATAAAGGTTATCGATTTTATGTGAATCGCTTAACTGCTCAAAGTGAGGGTGAAGATGAACAAATTTTGCTAAACGCTAATAATTCGAAAGATAGCTTACGCGGATTTCGGGCAATTTCTTCACGAGTTTCAGCTCAGAATGACCGCGCTGACCATGCAATTCGTTCAGCAGTAGATTCTTTAGTTGAGCTTACAGGCAATCTTGGTCTTGCTACAATTGGCGATCAGCTCTATATTAATGGAATTTATAATCTTTTTTCTCAACCTGAATTTGAAAGTGGCGAAGCGGTGCAGTCGGTTGCGCAACTGCTTGATAATCTTGAGCCTTGGCTTCGTGAAGTTACTCCAAATGAGCCGCTTAATGTTTATATTGGTAGCGAGAATCCAATTGGTAAAAGTTCGGGCGCGAGTTTAATTATTTCAAAATTTGAAAGTCCATTTTCAGAAAATTCTTACATTGGCGTGCTTGGGCCAACTCGCCAAAATTACGGAAAGGTGGTGCGATTGGTTCAAAAGACAGGTGAATTTTTGGAAGAGATTTTATAGTAATTTAAGGAGGAAAAATGGAAAAGAATAATTTGTCAAAAAATCAAGAAAATTCGAAAGGTGAGAAAAAAGACGGGTTTTTCAAAAAAGATTCAAAGTGCGAAAAGCTTCAAGTAGAGAACTCAGAACTAAAAAATGATTTGCAGCGCACACGTGCTGATTTTGAAAATTATCGTAAAAATGTTGAAAGTCGTATTTCGAATGCGCAAAATCTAGGCGAAAAGAAAGCTATTTTGGCGTTGATCCCAATGGTTGATGATATTGAAAGAGCGATTTCGCATCTACCAGAAGAATTGGCGGAAAATTCTTGGGCGCAAAATGTTGTTAAAATGAGTAAAAATTTGGAAAAAAATCTTTCGAAAATAGGCGTTATAAAAATTGATTCTTCGAAAGGTGCTACTTTTAATCCCGAACTTCATGAAGCGATTCAGTTTGATGAAGAATCGGAAGGAGAAGAAGAAGTTATTGCTGAAGAGCTTCGGGCTGGCTATACTTTAAAGGGCGAAGTTTTGCGAGCGGCAATGGTTAAAGTCGGACGGAAGTAATTTTATCGTTGACATAATGTAATTAATGTGATATTATTATAAACGTTAACTCGTTTTACCTTACTATAGAAGGTTGGGACTCGCGGGTTAGCCTAATAATAAATTAGAAATTAGAGTCAGTATTTTTTCTTTTACTTGGGGAAACTTTCTCCTAGGAACCGTCTAGTATTAGGCGGTTTTTAATTTTAAAAACTTTAAAATTAAGCATAAAAATGATAAAATATAATAGACAAAATTGATAATGCCGTCTAGGCTATGCTTCATGGTCTTCCACGGCCAAGCGCAGCCCTATACTAAAACGCTTTTTTCCGATATGCTGTTAGTCTTGTACCGATCTTGACAGCGTCGCCGATT
>CALHCA010000023.1 GCA_937930585.1 uncultured bacterium | reverse complement strand
TGTCGTTATCTCGCTGATGAAGGCCAATTGAAGGCTCATCTAAAACATAAAGCACGCCTTGAAGCCCTGAACCAATCTGCGTCGCCAAACGAATCCGCTGCGCCTCACCACCACTCAAAGTATTAGCTGCGCGTGAAAGTTCCAAATAGTTCAGACCAACATTATTCATAAAGCCTAACCTCGAAGAAATCTCTTTTAGAATTTGAGTTGAAATAAATTTTTGCTGTTCATTTAGCTCTAAATTTTTGAAAAGTTCAACAGCTTCATCAATTGCAAGATCACAAATTTCTACAATATTTAGGCCAGCAACCGTAACCGCAAGGACAACTGGTTTCAAGCGCTTTCCACCACAAGTTTGGCATTTTCGAACGCGCATAAATTTTTCGATATCCTTACGCTGGAATTCACTATCCGTATCTCGATGGCGACGCTCCAGATTCGGAATTACACCTTCAAAGTTCATATTATAAACCCGGCCGTTCATTTCGATCGGATATTTTTCATCTGTT
Organism: uncultured bacterium; assembly: GCA_937930585.1. Classification (GTDB taxonomy): domain Bacteria; phylum Patescibacteriota; class Saccharimonadia; order Saccharimonadales; family Saccharimonadaceae; genus Nanogingivalis. Next base: position 1,096 of record CALHCA010000023.1, on the reverse strand, counting down.
TTTGTGCCGTATAGAATAATTTCAATCGCTTCTTTCGAAAGCTTTTTAGTTGGGACTTTTGTTGAAAATCCATGGCGTTTTGCAACTTCCTCAAGCAATTTAATTCGATAGCCTTTCTCCATCACACGATTATAAGGCCGAATTGCACCTTCAGAAATTGTCAAATTTGGTGAAAGTACCAATTCTGGATCAATCTCCATTCGAGTTCCAAGACCCGAACAAGTTTCACAAGCTCCTTGTGGTGCGTTAAAAGAGAACAATCGTGGTTCAAGCTCAGGAATATGCTCATCTGGGTGAAGTTCACAAGCATAACGTTGCGAAAAAATCTTCACCTCGCCAGTTTCATCATTTAAAATCTCTAAAATTCCACCAGTCATCTCAAGTGCTTGCTCAACACTTTGTGCTAAGCGAGTTTTCATTTCTTTCGAAAGTACTAAACGGTCAACTACAATTTCGATATTATGCTTAATATTTTTCTCAAGTTCAGGAAATTCATCTAAAGCATAAATAACTCCGTCTACCCGAGCGCGAGCAAAACCTTTTTTCGAAAATTCTTCAGGGATATGCGCAAATTCACCTTTTTTGGCTTTTGCGATTGGTGCTAGTAATATTATCCGTGAACCTTCTTCAAGATTCATAATACTATCAACAATACTTTGCGGCGTACGCCGAACCACATCTCGACCGCAAATTGGGCAATGCGGTGTACCAATTCGCGCAAAAAGTAAACGTAGATAATCATAAATCTCCGTTACGGTCGCCACAGTCGATCGTGGATTGCGACTGGTAGATTTTTGATCAATCGAAATAGCCGGGCTAAGCCCAGTAATCTGGTCGACATCTGGTTTATCCATCGTGCCCAAGAATTGGCGGGCATAAGAATTTAAACTTTCCATATAACGGCGCTGGCCTTCCGCATAAATCGTATCAAACGCTAAACTAGACTTTCCGCTGCCAGAAAGTCCCGTTATCACTACTAATTTATCACGTGGAATTTTTAAATCTATGTTTTTCAAATTATGTTCACGTGCACCTTTGATTTCTAAAAAATCCGCCATATTCCCCTTTAGAAGTTAAATTTATCAGCATATTATAG
>CALHCA010000022.1 GCA_937930585.1 uncultured bacterium | reverse complement strand
TATCAATTCTATCCATCAATGGTCCAGAAAGCTTTCTTTGGTAATTAAGAATTTGTGTGGATGAACAAGTGCACTCCTTTGTTGCGTCTCCATAAAAACCGCAAGGGCAGGGATTCATTGTCGCAATAAGCATAAAATTTGCAGGATAAGAGCTTTTTCGATTTGTACGAGTTATGGTTATTTTTCTATCTTCTAACGGTTGTCGTAAGCTTTCGAGTATAGATTTAGGGAATTCTGGCATTTCATCTAGAAATAGAACACCGTTGTGCGCTAAGCTAATCTCGCCAGGTAAAGCTTTCGAACCGCCTCCAATTATGGAAACTTTACTTGCGGTATGATGTGGCGTGCGAAAAGGCCTCGAAATATTTGAGCTAATTTCATCAACTAAACCGTGAATTTTTAAAACTTCTAATAACTCACTTTTCGAAAGCGGTGGCAGTAGATTTAAGGCGGCTTGGGCAAGCATTGTTTTTCCTGTTCCTGGAGGGCCAGTTAGGAGTATATTGTGCCTTCCAGCTATCGCGATAGTTAGAGCTCTTTTTGCTTGTTCTTGACTGATAATATCATCAAGAATAATACCATCGTTATTATCTTTAAGAGTGTTAATATTTTCTTCATTTTTTATTATTTTTTCATTTTTAAGATGAAGAAAAATCTCTTTAAGATTTCTTGCGCCAATTAATTTTACGCCATCTATTATTGAGCTTGTTTCTAAATTTTCAATAGGTAAGAAAATTTCTTTAATTCCGTGGCTTCGAAGTTTTTCAACGATATTGATAATGCCTTTAATTGGTCTAAGATCTCCGTTTAGTGATAACTCGCCAACAAATGCGCGGGATTTTAATTCGTGCTGCTTTAGTTGGTTTGAGAGCGTTAAAATTGAAATTGCAATAGGTAGGTCAAAAAAAGTTCCGTCTTTTGGGATTTCTGCAGGTGCTAAATTAATGATGATTTTCTTAGCAGGGAAATCTAACATTGAGTTTTTAATTGCGCTTCGAACTCGCTCTTTTGCTTCATCGATTGCTTTATTTCCCATTCCAACAATTTGTAGGCTTGGTAATCCTTTCGAAGAATCTCCTTCCACCTCAATAATTTCTGCTTCATAGCCAATTGGTGCGGCTG
>CALHCA010000021.1 GCA_937930585.1 uncultured bacterium | reverse complement strand
CAGGCGTTAACGCATGAGCCTGATATCCATACCCAACTGTGCTTATTCCGGAAACCGCAAATACCGCAACAACAGCTGGAATTATAATTTTATTCCTCATAAAACTCCTTTAATTTGATATTACAACACTAAAATACATCATCTATAATTAATTTGCAAGCACAAGCTTAATATTTTATAATAATATTTTTCGAAAATTTTGATTTGCATTTTTAGAAATTATTTGTTAGAATAAAAAAGTTATGAAAAAGAATTTACATCCAACCGAATATCGCCCTGTCGTATTTAGCGACGAGGTGGCTGGATTTGCTTTCTTGACTCGCTCAACAGCAGATTCAAAAGAAACTATCAAATGGGAAGACGGCAACGAGTACCCACTTGTAAAAATGCACATCTCGAGTGCTTCTCACCCATTCTTTACTGGTGAAGAAAAAATCATCGACACCGAAGGTCGTGTTGATCGCTTCAAACGGGCTCAAGAAATGGCAGAAGCTCGCAAAGCTGCTTTGGCAAATAAAGCCAAAAAACAAGCCGCTGAAAAAGCTAAAAAAGCTGAACGATAGTTTATCTAAAAAAAATCTCGCAGTTAAATGTGAGATTTTTTTATTTTACTATTCTACCCGCCAATCAATCGGGTCTTCACCATTTTGTTCTAAAAATTTGTTTGCTTTCGAAAAAGGCCTTGATCCAAAGAATCCACGCTGTGCTGAAAATGGTGAAGGATGTGCACTCTCAATTTTAAGATGCTTCGGGTTTGTTATTCGAGCGCCAATTTTTTGTGCATGTGCTCCCCACAAAATAAAAACTAATGGCTTTTCAGAATCATTCAAAAAATCAAGAATATGCTCTGAAAATTCCATCCAACCAAAATTTGCGTGGCTCGCCGGCTTACCTTTTTCAACACTAAAAGAAGTGTTTAGCAGTAAAACACCTTGCTTCGCCCAAGATTCTAAAAAACCATTACTAGCCGGCTCAATTCCTAAATCGTCTTTCAATTCTTTATAGATATTTTGTAAGCTTGGCGGAATTTTAACACCTTTTTTAACCGAAAAACTCATTCCGTGTGCCTGTCCTTCTCCATGATAAGGATCTTGACCAATAATTGCAACCTTAGTTTTTTCAAGCGGACATTTTTCGAAACAAGAAAAAATCTCTTCTCTTGCGGGAAAAATCTCTTTCGAAGCACGTTCACGTTCAACTTTTTGCCACAACTTTTTAAAATATGGCTTGGTGGCTTCGTTTTCGATAAATTCTCGCCAAGAGGTTATTTTCATATCAAAATCTTATCATAATCACAATCAAATTTCAATACTTCAAATTTATGCGAATTTCTGATATAATATTTTATATGCCAAAAATTGATCTAAATCTTGATAAACTTAAAACTGAGCGCGAAGAAATTCAGGCTTTTTTGAGTGAGCCAAATGCTTATTCTTCGCCTGATTTTTCTGCCAAAAACAAGCGTTTCACCGAACTTGAAAAAATTATTGAAAAAGGTGAAATGCGCGAAAATCTTGAAAAAAATATCGAAGAAGCGCGCGAACTTGCTAGTCTTGAAACTGGTGAACTTGCAGAACTTGCCAAAATTGAAATTACTGAAAGCGAAGAAAAACTTGCCGCACTTGAGCAAGAGCTTTTCGAAATGCTTCTTCCTAAAGATCCAAATGATGAAAAGAACGTGATCGTTGAGATCCGCGCAGGAGCTGGTGGCGACGAAGCCTCCCTTTTTGCGAGCGAACTTTACCGCATGTATTTACGATATTGCGAACAAAATGGCTTGAAAACCGAACTTTTGAGCGAATCCGCAAACGATGCCGGCGGCTATAAAGAAGTTGTTTTTGGAGTAAAAGGTGATGCTCCTTATTCAAAATTAAAATTCGAAAGTGGTGTTCATCGAGTTCAGCGCATTCCAGCTACTGAATCACAAGGCCGAATTCACACTTCAACCGTAACGGTAGCAGTTTTACCTGAGGCCGAAGAAGCTGATATTGAAATCAATCCAAATGATTTGCGAATTGACGTTTATCGTTCGGGCGGTCATGGTGGCCAAAGCGTGAACACAACCGATTCCGCCGTGCGAATCACCCACATCCCAACTGGAATGGTGGTTACAAACCAAGATGAAAAATCACAAATTAAGAACAAGGAAAAAGCCCTCGGAATTTTGCGTGCGCGCCTACTTCAAGCTAAAATTGATGAAGAAAATGCTAAACTTACCGCCGAACGCCGCAGCTTAATTGGATCGGGAGATCGTTCGGAAAAAATTCGAACTTATAACTTCCCTCAAGATCGTATCACTGACCACCGAATTGGCTTTTCACGTAGTAATATTCCAGCCGCAATGAATGGGCAAATTTCAGATATCGTTGAACATTTACAGGCTGCTGAACTTGAATTCTTGGCTGCTAATGCTTCGGAAAACAACTAATTTATGCGAGAGACTATTGAATCTTGGCTGAAAAAATCAGCACAAAAGCTTAGAGATACTAAAATCGAAAGTTCACAGCTTGATGCTGAGCTAATTTTAGCAAATGTTTTAAAAGTTGAACGAACTTTTTTACACGCAAATTCGCATAAAAAGCTTCCAAAAAATATTATTTTTCACGCAAACAATTTTTTAAATAAGCGTTTAAAAAGAATTCCACTTGCTTATATTTTTCAAGAAAAGGAGTTTTTTGGAAGAACCTTTTTCGTGAACGAAAATGTACTAGTTCCTCGCCCAGAAACTGAAACCTTAATCGAAATTACTAAAAAAATCACTAAAAATGGTGATAAAATTTTAGATGTTGGCACAGGTTCTGGAATAATTCCAATCACTCTAAAAGCTGAGCTTGGAGAAAATATTGATTTTTTTGCAAGCGATATTTCACTTCAAGCACTTTCTGTAGCAAATCTAAACGCAAAAAAAATTCTTAGCAGTGAAATTGAGCTTTTTGAAAGCGATCTTCTAAGCCAGATCCCATCAGAAGTTCTTTCGAAAATAACAATAATTACAGCAAATTTACCATATGTTAATAAAGATTGGGTAAATTTTGAAAAGAATAATGAGCTACATTATGAGCCACAAATTGCACTTTATGCTCAGAAAAATGGTTTAGAGACAATTTTTAATTTAATTTTTCAAGCTCAAGATTTACCAAAATTGCAAAAAATTATTCTTGAAGCTGACCCTTCTCAATTTGAGGAAATTGAAAATTACGCCAAAAAATGTGGTTTTTCAAAAACTTATTCAGAAAATTACACAATTGTTTTCGAAAAAAAATAACCCAACAAGGGGGTTATTTTTATTTATGATATTCTTCAAGAGTTGCGCGAGTGGATTTTTCTCTACCGTCTCGAATATAAGAAATTTCAACAGTATCACCAACGGACTTTTCGCCAATTAAAGAACTAACGCTGGAATTTTTAGAAACTTCAACACCATCAATTTTAGTGATTATATCTCCGTCCTTTAAACCAGCTTTTTGCGCAGGACTGCCATAAATAATAGCGTCACCCCTTCTTGATTTAATTAAAGCACCTTTCGAAACATTAAGATTATATTCTTTTCTAATTTGCGGATTAATAGATATATAGTTTGTTCCAAGGTAGGCTCGTTTTGGTTCTTTACCTTCACTAATAGATTTTAAAATACCCTTTACCGAAGAGATCGGAATTGCGAAGCCAATACTTTGAGCTTTAGAAGCAACTGCAGTATTGATTCCAATCACCTGCCCTTGCGCATTCACTAAAGGACCACCAGAATTCCCACTATTGATTGCCGCATCTGTTTGAATCATATCAGTTAAAACTTCTCTTGAAGAGCCATCTTCGCTAGAAGTTTTAACCGTACGACCAATTCCAGAGATAATACCGCTCGTAACCGTACCGTCATATTCGCCTAAAGCATTTCCAATTGCAATTACTTGCTGTCCAATATTTATCTTTTTTGAATCTCCAAGTTCGGCGGCTTTCAATCCTTTTGCATTCGAAATCTTTAAAATTGCGATATCACTCAATGAGTCAATCATAACCACTCTAACATTATCATAAGAATCACCACCACTGGTAATAATCGAGATCTCAGAAGACTTCTCAATAACATGCTTATTCGTTAGGATATATCCATTTTCACTAATAATAATTCCCGTTCCTGCGCTCGCAGATTCTTCTGTTGAATAAAAGAATCTTGAACTTTTTTGATTTTTGCTAACAATAGAAACAACACTTTGCGAAACTCTATTTGCAACTGACTCAATTGAATTAGAATCCATTTGATTTGCAAAATTCGAAGCTTTATCACTTGTCGAAAAATTAAAGTTTGTAGACCCAGTCTTATTCTTATTGAAATTATTTTTTGCTATGATTTGAGCCAAGATAATTATACAAAAGACAATCGCTACCATAAATATAGCTATTAAAAACTGATTTTTTGGCTTTTTTAAATATTTTCGAAAATTCATATTTTAACCTTTCATATTTTAACCTTTTGCAACCGGAATTGAAGAAAATAACAACAATAAAGTTAAGATGAGAATTATTGCAAAAATTACCTCTGGCAAAAGTTCTTTTCGCCCCCTTTCTTTGTCTTTATCTAAAGCAATTGCGTTAAAACCAATAAAACTTAAAACTGTTAAAATAATTGCCGCTTGAGGAATTATAAAATTAAAATATGGCGCAAAGTTAATACGATAGCCAATTACTAAGAAGTTAAAAATCCAAGCAAATTCAGCAATAATCAACCCCCAAAAGATACTGAAAATTTCAATGTTTGAGTCTGCGTAGGATGAAATAATGT
>CALHCA010000020.1 GCA_937930585.1 uncultured bacterium | reverse complement strand
AACTGAAGGGCAAATTTATGGTTTCGAAAAGAAAATTATAAATGAAAAAACTGGTGAATATAAATATACGGCAATTGTAGATTTTTCAGTTAAAGAGAATGAAACGATCGAATTTCACTCAGAGCTAAAGAATGAAAAACCAGTTATTGGTGAAAAAGTAAAAGTTTTTTATGATGAGAAAGATCCAAATTCTGCCATTGAAGGTGATTTTGAAATTATTAAAATAGTTGCTCCGAGCGGATTGCTGATCGTTGGAATTATTAGTGCGGTTTTAGCAATAATTTCTTTCGAAAGAATGAAAAAAGCTAAAAAGATGCAAAATCAAGCAAATACCTCAGCCTTTGTGCAGAACTTTATTCCGCAAAATAATCAGGAAAATAAGTAATGCGAATAATTTTTACAGATGGGAGTGCCTCACCAAATCCTGGCCCAGGTGGTTTTGCAGTAATTGAAAACGGTGAGCCAATTGCTTTAGGGGCCGAAAATCCAAGCACAAATATTCGAATGGAAGGATTAGCTTTGAAAAAAGCTTTCGAAATTTTAGAGGGTGAAGAAGCTGAAATTTTAACAGATAGCGAGTTTTGGGTTAATGTTTTAGTGAAATGGGCGCCATCTTGGGAGAGAAATGGCTGGAAGAAAAAAAATGGTGAAATTAAAAATCTCGATATTGTGAAGCCGCTTTTTGAGCTTTATAAAAATTCGAAAGTTAAGCTAAAATGGCTAAAAGGGCATGCTGGTCATGAGTTTAATGAAATGGCTGATGAATGGGCGAATCGGGCAAGAAATGGGGAGAAGCTTTAATCCAATTATTGACTTTCTTCGAAAGCTGTGATAAAATAGAAATTCCGCTCAAAAGTGGAAAATAAAAATTTGGAGGAAATTATCCTTATGAAAAAAGCATTAAGCGAGGCTAAAGAGCCTCTCTTGGTTTCCTTGTACTTTATTATAGTTTACGGTATGTCACTATATTTAACGATTTTGACGCACTGGAATTTTGGCGTGTTTATTTTTGGTATTTTTATTATCACATTAATAATTGCTACTAAAAGGATCGATAAAAATATACCTGAACGCGTTCGAAGATAATTTTTTTAAGTCAGATAATCTGGCTTTTTCTTTTAGATATTTTTACTTTACAGATTTTAAAAAATATGATAAAATTGTTAGCGAAGCGCTGTTTTTGTGCTGGTTTCGAAAAAACAACAAAACTAGCGTGAAACAGCAATAAAATAATAAATTTAAGAGGAATCAAATGAATAAAAATACTCCATTGGAAAATTTCCGAAATGTTGGTATTATTGCGCACATTGATGCCGGTAAAACTACAACAACAGAAGGTATTCTTTACCGAACTGGTTTGACACACAAAATCGGTGTTGTTCGTGGTGAAGGTGATGGTGCAACAACCGACTGGATGGCTCAAGAGAAAGAGCGAGGTATTACAATTACTTCTGCTGCTGTTACTTGTTTCTGGAAAGACCACAAAATTAATATTATCGATACCCCAGGGCACATCGACTTTACTGCCGAAGTGGAGCGTTCACTACGCGTTCTTGACGGTGCCGTGACTGTTTTTGATGGTAAAATGGGTGTGGAAGCTCAGTCTGAAACTGTTTGGCGACAGGCTGATAAATATGGTGTACCACGCGTTTGTTTTATTAATAAAATTAACCAAACTGGTGGTGACTTCTATAAATCAATTAAATCAATTCACGATCGTTTAAGTAAACAAGCTTTCCCAATTCACTTGCCAATTGGTTTCGAACAAGAAATTAATGGTGTTGTCGACCTTATTGACATGAAAGCTTACACTTATGATAACTACGCTGACCATGAGTTGAAAGTTGGTGAAATTCCAGCAGATATGCTTGAAAAAGCTAAAAACGCACGTTCATTGCTTGTTGAAAATGCGGTTGAAGCTGACGATGAATTGATGATGCGATTCTTCGAAGAAGGTGAGGAATCAATTACAATTCCTGAACTTAAAGCTGCGCTTCGAAAACGAGTTCTTGCTGGTGATTTCTTCTTGGTAACTGGTGGTGATGGCCGTGGTGTGATCGTGGAAAAGGTTCTTGATCTTATCAATGACTATCTTCCAAGCCCACTTGATATTGCTTCGATTAAAGGAACTGATGCAAAAACTGGTGAAGCTATTGAACGCAAACCATCTGTAGATGAACCAACTTCTGCGCTAGCATTTAAGATTGCGACTGACCCATTCGTTGGAAAACTCGTATTTGTGCGCGTTTATAGTGGTAAGATTACTGCTGGATCGTATGTTCTTAATACAATGACTGGTAAAAAAGAACGAATCGGACGAATCGTTCGAATGCACGCCGATAAGCGTGAAGAAATTTCAGAAGTTACTGCTGGTGACATTGCTGCTGTTGTTGGCTTGAAAGATGTTACAACTGGTGCAACTCTTTGTGATTTGAATCATGGTGTGATTCTTGAAGGTATTGAGTTCGCCGAACCTCCAGTTTCGATTGCGGTTGAGCCAAAAACGAAAGCCGACCAAGAAAAAATGGGGATTGCTCTTCAACGACTTGCTGAAGAAGATCCAACTTTCCGAGTTCATACAGACGAAGAAACTGGTCAAACAATTATGTCGGGAATGGGTGAGCTTCACCTTGATATCTTGATCGACCGAATGAAGCGTGAATTTAACGTTGAAGCTAATGTTGGTGAACCACAAGTTGCCTTCCGTGAAACTATTCGTGGAACTGCTGAAGCTCAAGGTAAACACGCAAAACAGTCTGGTGGTCGTGGTCAATATGGTGATGTTTGGATTCGCTTTGAACCAAATGAACCAGGAAAAGGCTTCGAATTCTTTGATGAAATTAAAGGTGGTGTTGTGCCACAAGAATACCGCAAACCAGTTGAACAAGGTGTGCTTGAAACGCTTGAAGGCGGTGTGATTGCTGGCTACCCAGTAGTTGACGTTAAGGCTACACTTTACGATGGTTCTTACCACGATGTCGACTCGAGCGAATTAGCCTTTAAATTGGCCGGTGCGCTTTCAACTCGTGAAGGTATTAAGAAGGCAAACCCAGTTCTTCTTGAGCCTGTGATGAAAGTTGAAATTACAACTCCTGAAGAATTTATGGGTGATGTAATTGGAGACTTGAACTCACGACGCGGTCGAATCGACGCTATGGAAGATCTAATGGGCGGAACAAAACTCGTTAAAGGTTTCGTGCCTCTTGCAAATATGTTCGGCTACACTTCAGACCTACGCTCAATGAGTAAAGGTCGTGCAGCTTCAACAATGGAGCTTGCGCAATACGAAGAAGTTCCGCCTAACGTTGCACAAGAAATTATCGAAAAGCGAAACGCTAAATAATAATTTCGAAAACTTAAAAACTACCTCTTTCGGGAGGTGGTTTTTTATATTTAATGTATGATATAATAGTATAAAATATAATAAAAAAGGGAGCTTTTAAAAATGGTAAAGAAGGAAGTAAAGACCGACCTTTGGGTAGCAAAGCAGCTTGATGAGTGTGGTATCAAGTTCGACGCTCAGGGTAGTAATACGAAGGAAATTGATGACGCGCTAAAGACTGCGTCGAAGCGAGGAACAGGTAATGCAGGATATCCCGAGTACGTCGCTGTTATTGGCGATTTTGTCCTTGTTATCGAGGATAAGGCGGCACTTGATAAGCATGTCAATCTGACCAATAAGGGCGTTATTGATACGGAAGTTAAGTCAGTAACCGATTATGCGGTCAACGGTGCTTACTTTTATGGGAAGCATATCGCTCAGAACAGCGCATTCAAGAAGGTGTTTGCAGTCGGTGTGTCCGGTGATGAGAAGCATCACAAGATTACGCCGCTTTGGGTTGATGACCGTGAGGGCTACAAGCAGCTACCTGATATTGAATCGTTTATCTGGTTCTCGCCGGGAAACATTAACGAGTACTACACGAGGTATGTTCTGGAAGAGGCTACCGATGTTGAAAAGACGACGGAGCAGATCCTCAAGGATGCTGCTGATCTTCACGAGTATTTGCGTACATATGGCACGTTGAAAGAGCAGGACAAGCCGTTGGTCGTCGCTGGTATTCTGCTCGCGCTTGATGAAATCGAATTTGGTGGTTTCAGTGTCGATTCGCTGACAGGAGACCAGATTGCGGGTAGCCGCGATGGCGACAAGCTGATGAATGCCATCAAAACGCGCCTAACCCGCTCCAATGTGGGGCCGGATGCGAAGAAGGACAAGCTCCTTGCGGAGTTCGCTATCTTGCAGACCAGTTTCAGATTGAACGAAGTTAATAACACACTAGGTAAGACGCCACTGAAGTTTTACACGGAGTTTTTGTACGAGCACGTGTTTAAGAACATCAAGTATCAGAAGACCTCCGAGGATTTCATCGGGCGCTTTTACGGCGAGTTCATGAGCTATTCTGGTGGCGATGGTCAGACGCTGGGTATTATTCTAACGCCTCGTCACATCACTGACCTTATGTGTGATTTAGTGGATATACAGCCTGACGACGTGGTACTCGACCCGACGTGCGGCACGGCAGGATTCCTGATTTCTGCCATGCACAAGATGCTCTCCATGGCGGACAGTGACCAGCAGAGAAAGAATATTAAGAAGAAGCAGCTTCACGGCTTTGAGCTTCAGAGCAATATGTTTGCCGTTGCTGCTGCGAACATGATTCTGCGCCGTGATGGCAATAGCAATCTCGAATGTAGCGACTTTCTGGCTAAGAACCCAGCACAGGTTCAGCTGAAGGGTGCAACGATCGGACTGATGAATCCACCGTACTCGCAGGGTACCAAGGCTGACCCAAGCCAATATGAACTTTCCTTCATCGAGCACATGCTGGATTCTTTGACGGTTGGAGCGCGTGCGGCTGTTATTGTTCCGCAGTCTTCTATGACGGGCAAGTCCAAGGCTGAGCAGGCTTTCAAGGATGCTATCATGAAATATCACACGCTTGAGGGCGTTATCACTTGTAACACGGACACATTCTATAGTGTGGGCACGAATCCGGTCATCGCTGTGTTTACTGCACATGAGCCGCATCCGAAGGATAAAATTTGCAAGTTCATCGATTTCAGAGATGACGGCTACGATGTGAGAGCACATGTTGGACTTGTCGAAGGTGATTCTGCCAAGGACAAGCACCAGCACCTGCTGGACGTGTGGTTCGGGCGTGTTGAGGCGCCATCGAAGTTCTGTGTTGAGTCTACGGTTGAGGCGAGCGACGAGTGGTTGCATAGTTTCTATTATTTTAACGACGAGATTCCGACTGATGCCGACTTTGAGAAGTCTATTGGTAACTATTTGACGTTCGAGTTCTCTATGGTTATGCAGAACCGCGAGTATTTGTTTAAGGAAAGTAGTGATGATGAAAAGACTGAGTGAGAAGGAGTGGAAAGCATTCCCGATTAACACCGAATTTCGTATGAAGAAACAAGGAAATGTTCCTACTGGTGCATTGGTTAGTAATTACATCTTGAAGGATGGCATGTATCCGAGAATTCGAGTTACGTCACAGAATAATGGCATCAATGGATTTACGAATATTTGCGATGATAAGAATTATCGCGCGTATTCTAATTTCGTTTCCATGTCGTTTTTAGGCAATGCATTTTACCATCCATATACAGCATCCTTGGATATGAAGGTTCATTGCTTGCAATATAAGAATATCGAGTTAAATCCTGCTATAGGGCTGTTCACTGTAACTATGGCAGAACGCATTGCTTCTGGAACGAATTATGGCAATCAGTTATCGAGTAATGACTTGGCAGCAAAGCAAATCCTGCTCCCTGTCGACGACAGGGGCAATCCTGACTATGTCTACATGACGCTTTACTCCACTAAATTGGGGGGGGTATGCTCATGCGGTATAAGAATTTCATTGGTGGGCAGCTCTCCCAGTTGGAGTACAAGGATATTCCGGCTCTTGATGAGAAGGAGTGGAAGCAATTTGGCTTTGCTGAAGTGTTCGATATTAAGAAGGGTTTTTATAACAAGAAGCCAGAAGCTGATGGTACAGGAACAATCCCCTTCTTGGGAGCAACAGGTTCAAATAATGGAGTCACACATTTTCTGACACTTGAGGAAATCGAGCATGGTACTAAAACAGGCGATTTGAATAATTCGCCGTTAGAAAAGAAGCTGTTTCCGGGGCGTGCTATTGCTGTAACGAACAACGGTTCGGTGGGACATGCTTTTTACCAAGCGACTGAGTTTACTTGCTCTCATGATATCAATCCGCTATACCTCCGCGACCATGAGATGTCACGAGAAGAGGCTTGTTTTCTCATTAAGGCGATTGAGCAACAAGGAATCTTGTTCCAATATGCTCGCAAGTGGCGCCCAATACGTATGGTGAAATCAAAAATTATGCTTCCTGTTGATGACAAGGGCAATCCAGATTATGAGTACATGGAGCAGTATGCAAAGAACATGATACTTCGAAAGTACGAGCAGTATCTGGCGTTCATTAACCGTCAAGCTGTGACTGGGGAGGCGTGAGTATGTATGACATAACTCCAACAAGGCAGTCGTTGCCATCTGAGCGTTACAGGTTGCTGCTGGGCACAGCACTGTCCGTGTTCAGCTCTAACAACGGATTTGTAATTGAAAATATACTACACACCGATGATTCCTACTCATGGTATAACCTCATCGACATGGAATCCGGGTGGCTGAAGTCAGTTATTACAAAGACGATAACGATAGAGGCTGGAGAGGATATCGGAGAGAAGTTTGCGGAATTGGTGGAAAAACGCAATCGTATTATTCATGGATTCAGAGTCACATCATCAGATGATGGGCAGGTTATGGCAACGAAGGTCAAGAGATCTGGCGAGCAGTTTTATATCACGGAGGAATATCTGACTGATTTTATCCGTGAGAACGAAAGGCTATCCGATATGTTGTACAAATATCGCGGCTATTGATGGGTGCTTCTCGGGGCGATAATTGTCCTGAGTGCTGATAAGTATGTCAAAGGGTAAACCTTTCTTTTTTCCCTGCAGATGGTATCTAATTCCTAATGTCCGAATTCCTCGCGCGTTTCAATATTGGGATGGCGAAGTTCTACAGATTCACTAAGTTATCTCTTATGTTTAGTGTTTCCAACAGCAACATCAAATGACCAACGATTAGTTAAAGCCTTACTAACACTAACAGATGTGCTTTCGAAACGATTAGGGCGAAGTGAGAGTGTTTATTTTGGA
>CALHCA010000019.1 GCA_937930585.1 uncultured bacterium | reverse complement strand
TCGTCTCGTCGTCAAGCTCGAACGCCACAAGTTCGAAATTCATCTTTTCGAAAATCACGCAACCAAAGCTTTTTAAAAAGTGATTTGAAGAATGATAATTTTTCTGTAATTTTTCAACAATTTTTAAACGGTGATTTTGCAGGTTTTTTGGAGCGAGTTATATTTTTAATTCGTTCAATGTTTTTAATTTTCATCGTAAATCCTTGTGTGAGAATTTACGAAAGTGTTAAAGCTGACAATAAAAAACGCCTTAATCTTGAAGGTTTCGAAAAAATCCGCAAGCATCGTGCAAATTATATGCTATTTCTTTTTATCTGTCTGCTATTGCTAATCGGTTTGGTTGTAATGTTTTCGTTAAGCCCGCAGCGGGCAAATTCATTGAATATTGCTAAAGGTGCGAACTACGATGATTATTATTTCTTCTGGCGACATTTAATTTATATTGCGGTTGGTTTGGTTTTCTTTTTTGGAATGAAGGCAATTCCACTCAACTGGATTTTTTCGAAATCATTACAATTCTTTATCTTTTCTCTAATTTTATGTGTAGCTCTTGCAGGCTTAGCGTTGTTTAATCTTCCTCCTGTAATTTGTGAAAATGGAGCTTGCCGCTGGTTTGGCTTTTCTGGTTTCAGTTTTCAGCAAGCTGAGTTTTTAAAGATTGGCGTGATTTTGCTTCTTTCAACTTTCCTTGGCGCTCAAGCTTCAAAGGGAAAAATCAACAGCTATAAAGAAACGATTCTACCGGCTTCAGTTGTGATTATTGCGGTGCTTTTGGTGATTGCTGGTTTTCAAAAAGATCTCGGAACAGCAACGACAATTATTATTGCAATTGCATTCCAGTTTATTATTGCAGGAATGAAGTCTAAAAAATTAATTCCAATTGGTGTGTTGGTTTTGGCTGGGGTTGTTCTTCTGATTGTTTTCGAACCTCATCGAATTTCGCGAATTTTAACTTTTTCGAGTGGCGATTGTAGCAATATTTTAACTGAAAGTGGTAAGGACCAATATCATATTTGTAATGCAAAGCTTGCGATTGGCTCGGGCGGAGTTTTGGGCTTAGGGATTGGAAATTCAGTTCAATCTGCTGGTTATTTGCCTGAAACCATTAACGACTCAATTTTTGCCGTAATGGGTGAAATGTTTGGTTTTGTTGGTTTAATTTTTATTATTGCAATTTATTTTGGGCTGTTTTATCAGCTTCTTGTGATTATTTCAAAAATGGAAAACCCTGCAAGCCGCCTTTTTGTGGCTGGTGTTGCTGGGTGGCTAGCTTCGCAAACAATTATTAATATCGCAGCGATGGTTGGGCTATTTCCGCTTAAAGGTATTACAATTCCGTTAATTTCTTATGGCGGAACGAGCTTGGTTGTTATTTTGACAGTTCTTGGTGTTGTGTTTAATATTTCGAATTACACATCATTTACTCAAGTTGAAGATTTTAAGGAGGAAGGCAATGAAAATATTGGCAGTCGGCGGCGGGTCGGGCGGTCACGTAGTTCCAATCGTGGCAGTTTTTAAGGAAATTTTAAAGAAAGATTCGAAAGTAGAATTACATTTTTGGTGTGATAAAAAATTTGCACCACAGGCTAAAAAAATAATGACTGATTCTTTTGGTGAAAGTGTTAAAATTTCGAAAATTTCAAGTGGAAAATTTCGCCGCTATAATCACTTAACTTTTTGGCAACATCTTACAATTCCAAGTGTTGTTTTTGGCAATCTTATAGATATTTTTCGAAATATTACTGGTATTTTTCAATCTTTCTTTAAACTAATTTTTTGGCGACCAGATGTCATTTTCTGTAAAGGCGGGTTTGTCTGTGTTCCTGTTGGGATAAGTGCTTGGATCTTGAGAATTCCAATTGTAATTCATGATTCCGATGCTCACCCAGGTTTAGCTAATCGTATTATTTCGAAATTTGCTAAAATGATTGCAACAGGCGCACCACTCGAATTTTATAATTATCCAAAAGAAATTTCAAAATACGTTGGAATTCCAGTGCTTGAAAATTTTAAAAAATATAGCAAAAAAGAGCAAGATAATTTTAAGGTTGAACTCGGGTTTTCGAAAGATAAGCCTCTTGTTTTAGTTACTGGTGGTGGTCTTGGTGCAGCTCGGCTTAATAATGCAGTAGTTTCGAGGGGTAGGGAACTTTCAAAATCTGCTCAAATTGTTCTAATCTCTGGCGTATCTCAATTTGATGAGCTTAAGAGAAGAACTGAGAGGTTTTCGAAGGATTTTTACTTGTTAAGTTTTGTATCAAAAGATATGTGGAAGTTTTTAGCTGCCGCAGATTTAGTTGTTGCTCGTGCTGGTGCAACTTCTAATCTTGAGCTTGCTGCACTTCATAAACCAACAATTCTTGTTCCGAATGCAAGATTGACGGGTGGGCATCAATTAAAGAATGCCCAGGTTTATCAGAAATCAAATGCCGTTAAGATTATTTCGGATGATGAAATCGAAAAAAATCCAGAAATTCTTTCAGATGAAATTTTGAGAACTTTAGAGAATCCAGAAGAAATGCTTAAGCTTGGCAAAGAATTTAGCAAATTTGCTAAGCCGAATGCTGCCAAAGATGTTACGGAAATGATTTTTGAAGCCGCAAAGCTATAAAAAACATTGAGCTTATGGTATAATTATAGTTAGATGAAAGAAGAAAAAAAACTAACTCGACGCGAGATGCGTGAAAAGATTTTAGAAGAGCGCTCAAGAGAGAAGAGCAATTTTCGGCGTGGAAAAACAATTTCACGGCATCAAAAAGAGCATTCTGAGCGTTCAGAAAATCAAAAATTAGTTATTCGCCGAAGAAAGCTAGGTGCTTTTTTCATGATTTTAGCTATTTTTATAAGTTTAATTTCTATATTTTTATTTCAGTTTATTTCTAAGGTTTCAGTAGTTTCAAATGAATCAAAAAGCCAAAATTTAAGTAAATATGAAAAATCGGTTGAAGAATATTTAAATATAAATCCAAGTGAACGAATCTTATCAAATTTAAATAAAAACGCTTTACTTGAAAGCCTTCAAAAAGATTATCCAGAGGTATTATCTATTTCGGATATTAAATTTAATGGTCTAACCTCATATAAAATTTATCTTGATTTTCGAAAACCTGTTGCTTCTTGGCTAGTTGATGGTAAAGAGTTTTTTGTCGACTCCGAAGGTATTTCTTTTAGTGTTAATAATTTCGAAAAACCATTGTTAAATATAATCGATGATAGCGGTGCTGTAGTTTCTAAGGGCAAGAATGTTGCAAGTAGTAGCTTTTTTAGTTTTATTGGGAAACTAGTTTCTGCTGCAAACAAACAGGGGTTAGAAGTTTCAAAAATTCGTATTCCACCCCTTAGCTTGAGACAGGTTGAAGTTTCTGTAAATGGTGTGGGCTATTTCGCAAGAATGTCGACGGCTGATTCCGCAGAAGGGCAAGTTATTAACTTCAAGAAGGCTATTGAATATTTTAGAACTCATAGGATTTCACCAAATTACATAGATTTAAGGATTGAAGGAAAAGGTTATTATAAATAAGATAAAAGAGAAGTAGCTTATTAGAGAAGAGTCTTGTTCGCTTTTTGTTCTATGACA
>CALHCA010000018.1 GCA_937930585.1 uncultured bacterium | reverse complement strand
ATTTTTAAATATTGGCAAGAGCGTTCAGCTGAAAGAAGATATAACGCCATTCTCACTGTTCATGTCGGTGGTGGCGGAGCATCAACGCCGCGTGCAATGCAATATTTTGATAAGTTTGAAGAAATTAATAAAACTCTACTGCCAGAAGAACGCTTGAAAGTGGCTGTGAGCTTCTCGATGGATACTTCAAACGGAGATAATCAGCTTCAAACCAATCAAAACCTTGCTCGTGCAATAGAATCATACAACAAGCTCTTTAACGAGAATTTTGATATGACAACAGTTAAAGAATATACCGAAAGTGTCCAAGACCGGCTTTCAAAAAATAGCGAAGACGGCAAATATCTTGATCTTGTGATTGTGGTCGATCAACTTTTGACCGGCTTTGATGCGCCAGAGTTAAACACGCTATATGTTGACAGAACGCTCAAAGGCTCGTCGCTGATTCAAGCTTATTCACGCACGAATCGTGTTCATAACTTTAACTATAAGCCTTTTGGAAACATCATTAATTACTGCTGGCCAGAATTAAATAAAGCGGAAATGGAAGAAGCGTTGAGTATCTATTCAAATCGCGGCTCTGCGAATGTTAGCGGAATACAGCTTTCATTAACTGATAGCGGAGTTCTTTCGAAACCATTTAGTAGTGTGGTTCAAGAACTAAAAGATGTTATTACGGAGCTTCGAACGCAAACAGAAGATTTTAAATATCTTTCGCCAAGTGAGGCTGTTCAAGATGCAACTTTCGAAAACCTTAAAAAATATTCAAGATTGGTGAACGCGGCCAAGCAATACACTGCAGGCAATGTTGATGGTGAAGAAATAATCTCGGTTGATAAAGATCCTGAGCTTTTCTATAAAACAATTGGAATCGCCAAAGATGAAGAAGTTCGCCTAACGACGGTGATAGCAAACGACCTTAAAAGACGCCGTTCAAAGGCTGAAGGTATTGATGTTTCGCATATTGAGCTTGAAATGGCACACATTCACAATGTGCGAGTGAACTACGACTATCTAACAGATTTGATTGCAAGAATGGCAAACGCCGTTCATGAAAAAAATATTGAAACCGCTGAGAAGCTTAAAGAAGAAATTCACCGTGAGCTTGAAAAAGCCGAGAATGAGCAAGATAGAATTAAATTCAGAGACTTCGTTCGAAAAATTATTAAAGGCGAGTTTAAGTTTAATAAATATCCAGCGCCAAACAATCGAGAAGAAGTTATCGAGGCTCTGAACGAATCACAAGAGCAAACGGCAAATAGTAAAATTGATGATTTTATTGCACGCTGGGGAATTGGTGAAAACACCACCAACCTTGAGCTAACTCAGATGATCAACAAGCATCGCGTTGGCAGCAGAGAGGATTTAAACAAACAAAATGAATTAAACAAGATTATGAATAGGAATCAAACGAATTATCAAACCAATCAGAACGCAGAACTCGCCCAGCTGAAATGGATTGAGTGGCGAAATCGCTTTACGGATGAAATTTATAACTTGGCAGACCAGATCGTGAGGGCTAAATAAATGAAAACAGAGGTGAACAAGATGACAAAACAACCAAGTTATCGCTTTGTAGGATTTGAAGATGAGTGGAAGGAGGTGAAAGTCTCAGATATTTTTAGAGTTACTAGGGGACAAGTACTAGCAACAACGGAGATATCAGAAGAAAAAACAGATACTCATAAATATCCTGTATATTCTTCTCAAACCAAAAATGAAGGTTTATTAGGCTATTATGATAAATATTTATTTGAAACAGCAATAACTTGGACAACTGATGGAGCAAATGCTGGAACGGTAAATTACAGGGAAGGAAAATTTTATAGTACAAATGTGAATGGTGTTTTATTGTCTGATGAAGGTTTTGCCAACAAAGCGATTGCAGAAATATTAAATAACAAAGCTTGGAAATATGTTTCAAAAGTTGGAAACCCAAAATTAATGAATAATGTAATGTCAGGGATTAGTTTAACTATCCCTAATGATTTTAGAGAGATTTCCACTCTATCAACCTTCTTCCAATATATTGACCAGCTCATTAGCCTTCAACAGCGTAAGTTAGAGGTTCTCAAAGAGCAGAAGAAAACCTACCTCAAGCTCCTCTTCCCAGCTAAAGGACAAACCAAACCATCCCTTCGCTTCGCAGGATTTGAAGACGAGTGGAAGGAAGTTAAGTTGGGGGAAGTTACGGACATAAAAACTGGTGGTAGAGATGTTCAAGATTCTGTTGAGGATGGATTATACCCATTTTACATTCGTTCCGAAGAAGTAAAAAGAATTAATTCATATTCTTTTGATGGGGAGGCTATCTTAATACCCGGAGAAGGAAGATTGGGAGAAATTTTTCATTATGCAAATGGGAAATTCGATGTTCATCAACGTGTATATAAAATCTCTAATTTTACAGATGTTAATGCTAAGTTTGTACTACAGCAGATGAAAAAAGATTTTAAACAACATGCAATGAGGAATACTGTAAAAGCGACAGTTGATTCGTTAAGGTTGCCTACAATTCAGTCGTTTAATATCTTGGTACCCTCCCTCCCCGAGCAAACTGCCATTGGTTCTTTCTTCCAAGACCTAGACAAGGCCATTGCCAAGCAAGAGGAAAAAGTCAACCAACTCAAAGAAAGCAAACGAACATTTCTGAAGAAGATGTTTATATAAGTGTAAAAGAAAGGAGAATGTGATATTATGAATAAATCAAAAGAAATTTCAGCTCAGCTTTGGGATATGGCAAACAAATTGCGTGGCACAATGGACGCCAGCGAATATAAAAACTATATTTTGCCGTTTATGTTTTATAGATATCTTTCAGAAAAGCAAGACAATTACTTGAAAGAGAACGGCCTTGAAGATTTTTATACTGCAAGCGGTGAAGAGCTAAGAGAATATCTGAAAGATTTGAAAACAAATTTGAGTTATGCGGCTTGGTTCTGATATTAATGAGCGCGCACGAGCCTTGAACGAAATCGTGTTGATGATTGATGATTTTAACTTTAAAGATGAATCTGGCCGTGATATCTTGGGCGATGTTTATGAATATTTGATTGGTGAATTTGCGGCAAATGCAGGCAAAAAGGGCGGCGAGTTTTATACACCACACGAAGTGAGCCAGATTTTAGCAAAAATCACAACGCTTCACAAAAATAATAACGGCGAGCAATTTAGAGTTTATGACCCAACGATGGGCTCGGGATCGTTGCTTTTGACCGTTCAAAAAGAATTAACCTCGGAAAGGGATTCTGGAAAAGTGGAATTTCACGGGCAGGAATTGAATGCTACGACATATAATTTGGCGCGAATGAACTTGATGATGCACGACGTGAATTATAGTAATATGAAATTGAAGCGAGGCGACACTTTGAGCGCTGTTGATTGGCCTTCAATTGAGGAAAATGGTGTGCAAAGCCCGCTAAGGTTTGATGCGGTGGTGGCTAATCCACCATATTCGCAACAGTGGGATATTGAAAATGTTGATCGTAATAAAGACGTTCGCTTTAAAAACTTTGGAATTGCGCCAAAATCGAAAGCAGATTATGCATTTGTTTTGCACGGACTGTACCATTTGGCGAATGACGGCACAATGGCGATTGTTTTGCCACATGGAGTTTTGTTCCGTGGTGCTGCTGAAGCTAAAATTCGTAAAAAATTAATTGATGAAAATTTGGTTGATGCTGTAATTGGCTTGCCAGCAAACTTATTCTATGGCACGAGCATTCCAACATGTATTTTGGTGATAAAAGGCCGTGAAGCACGAAAAAACACGAAAGATATTTTGTTTATCGACGCTTCAAGTCATTTCGAAAAAGCTAAAAACAAGAATAAGCTAAGAAAAGAAGATATTTCGAAGATTTTAGAGGCTTATTCAAACCGGCAAAATATTGAAAAATACGCGCATGTTGCAAGTATTGAAGAGATTCGCGACAATGACTATAATGTAAATATGCCACGATATGTTGATACTTTTGAAGAGGATGAAATAAAACCGCTTACGGAAATCGCAGAAGAAATGAAAGAAATTGACAGGGGAATTAAAGAAGTCTCGGATGAGATTCTTGCATCAATGAAGAAGCTTGTTGGCACCACACCAGAAGCACAAAAAGAGCTAGAAGAATTTATTAAAATTATTGAAAGCTAAAAATCTGAAAATTAAAATTTGCACTCTGATTGAAGGAGTGCGATTTTTGCTATTTAGACAAAAAATGGAGCCACGATCGGGGCTTGAACCCGAGACCTCATCCTTACC
>CALHCA010000017.1 GCA_937930585.1 uncultured bacterium | reverse complement strand
TTAGATTATCTAATTCATTATTTAATAAAATATTATTTTTAGTATTTTCTTCTATCCGTTCCGGTTGCTTGTCTTGACTAAAAACTATATTTTTCTCATTTTTAAAATTATTTGAATCTTCAAAAATACTTTTTTCTTCATTTACATTAGCTTTATTTTCTTCTTTTCCCTTTTCAGAATCCTTATCTTCAGGATTTAAAACTTTTTTATCTTCAGCTTCATCTTCTATTTTAGGAGCTTCAGGTTCTTTTTCTAATTCATCTTTTTTATCGTTTAAATTTTCTGTTTTTTCAAGCTTTAATCCACCAAATCTTGGTGAATAATTATCAAGATTTCGTAAACCAAAATTATAATTATTTCGAACTTCAACAGCGGTCATTTTATCGCCATTTTTTAATATCTCAGCTTTCGAAACGGCAATTTTCTCAACACCCTTATTACTCGGTTTTAAGTCAGTTGAATTTTTAACAAACCCCTTAATACATCTCTTTTCATCAGAACAAATATAATCTTTCAATTCACCATCAATATAAAGCCCCAAGATAGGCTGCTGGCCAATAGTATCAATATTTCGAAATTCTTCCTTAAATTTTACATCAGAATTCTGAGCATTTTGTGCAAAAGTTATATATTCTTGCGACTTAAAAATCCCATTTTGAACTTTTGCAATTTCAATTTGTTTTTGATTATTCTTAAGCGAAATTTCTTTAAATTTATAATCTTCACCACTATTAAAAAGTTCAACAAACTCCTTCGAATCAGTCGCATAAACTCGCGAGATATAGATCTTTTTATCTTCCGCAAAAGTATTTTTTGAAAAAATAAGAGCAATAAAAAAAGCGAAAAAACCAATAATTAAACTTTTCCTCATTCCCTCCTCCTTTCCTAAAATGTCCAAAATATTTTAGCATAAACGAAATGCAAAATCAAGTAAAAATAATCTCACTCGCTTGGAGTGAGATTATTTTTAGACTGTAAGTCGTTTTCGGCCTTTTAGTCGGCGTCGTTTTAGAACTTTAATTCCAGCCTTTGAAGACATCTTATTTCGAAAACCGTGAGTTTTCGCACGATGTCGTTTATGTGGTTGATGTGTTCTTTTTGGCATATCTATCCTATTTTACAATTTAATATTTAAAAAATCAAGTTGATTACTTTTCATAAGCTTTTTAATCTGTTACTTAAACTTGAAATTTTGCTAAATTCATTTTGTAGTATATCATAGTTTTCCACAAAAAACAAGGACTTTTCCACAGATATTACAGTAGTATTTAAAAAATGTGGAAAAATTCTTCTACTTTTCAAAAATTATAACATATTTTTTATTTCTTTAAATTTTAGGTTGTGGAAAACTCAAAAATGTTATAGAATAGAATTATGAATGAGTTGTGGAAAAATATCTTAGCTGAACTCGAAATGGATCCTAAAATTCAAGGCGCGAATTTTAAGACTTGGTTTGCTGACACACAACTTTTATCTTTAGAGAATGATCATGCAGTTATTGGCGCTAAAAATTCTTTCATAACTAACACTATCAAGAAAAAATATCTTGAACATATTAAAAAAGCTTTTCGAAACAATGGTAAAAATCCCGAAGTTATTTCTTTTGAGGTTATCTCTACAAAAAAGCTTAAAAAACAGGCTGAAGAAATCCCGGCACCTTCTCTAAAAAAACCTTCTATTGAAGATTTAATCAAAAAGAAAACTGAAAAAGCTAAACATTCTAGTGGTCTAAATAAAGATTACACTTTCGAAAATTTCATTATTGGTGGCTCAAATGAATTAGCTTATTTTGTTAGTCAAAATGTCGCAGAAAATCCTGGCAAAAAATACAATCCACTTTATTTTTATGGTGATTCTGGGCTTGGTAAAACACACTTAATGCAAGCAATCGGAAACGCAATTGAAGAAAAACATCCAGAAATGACTGTTCTCTATATTACAATCGAGAATTTTTATCGTGATTTTTTGGAAAATGTGCGCTCAAAAAAGCAAGGTTATGCTGATAAATATCGAAATGTCGATGTTTTAATTGTTGATGATATTCAGTTTATTTACGGAAAAGATAAAACTCAAGAGGAATTTTTTCACACCTTTAATGAGCTTCATCGCGTAAATAAGCAGATAATTCTTTCAAGTGATCGTGCACCCTCTAGTATTCCAACTTTAACAGATAGGCTAAAAAGTCGCTTTGAGAGTGGAATGATGGTTGATATTCAATTACCAGATTTCGAAACTCGCCAAAGTATTGTTGAGGCTCGCGCTGAACACGAAAAAGTTAAGCTTGATCCAGAAGTTTCAGAATTTATTGCTGAAAATTATCGTACAAATATTCGAGAAATTATCGGAGCAGTTACTCAATTGATCGCAATGGCGGAGCTTCGAAATATTAAACCAAACCTTGAGCTCGCACAAGGTTTAATTCAAAATAGCCGACCAACAAGACCAAATCATTTAAATTCAAAAAAAATTATTGATAAAACTGCTAAGTATTTTGGTGTTTCGAAAGAAGATATTTTAAGTAAATCTAGGCAAAAAGATATCAATCACGCTCGTCAAACAGCCTGCTATCTAATGAAGTATGAACTGAAAATGAGTTTCCCGCAAATCGGTAAAGAATTTTCACGAGATCATTCGACCATTATGAATGGAGTTTCGAAAATTGAAAAAAGTATTAAATTAGATGCTGAAATTCGTTCACAAATTGAAGGATTACGAGATTTAATTTATGAATAGAGCTATGAAGGCTCTATTTTTATATCTGTTAATTTGACAATCATTTTAGTTTAGTTTATAAAAAGCGAACAGTTATTTTTGTTCACTTTTGACTTTTTTGAATTATATTTTATTTATTTGTTATAAAAATGT
>CALHCA010000016.1 GCA_937930585.1 uncultured bacterium | reverse complement strand
GGCGAAAAAACAGGCTGGGCGTTCGTTGCAAATTCGAAAGGAGAAAGATAAATGAATGATAGTTTTCGGGGTAATAGCGTAAGGTTGGGTGGAAGCCCTAACAACTACGCTTTCGTAAATTTTCAGCTAGCTGGACAAGATATAGCAGGAAACTATTCTTTAATTAACTGGCAGTTTTTCGCACACTTTGAAAGAGCGGATGCAGAACTTCGTGCAGGAGTTGTAAATACTAACGCTGGACAAGTTTATAATAACGGTGGAAGAATTAAAGGATTTCAAGGATTAGCTACAAGAGATGTTCCTATCGCAAGTGGAACTGTTCGAGTAAATCACCGTGATGATGGAACGGCTGAGTTCCAAATCGGAGTTTCGCTATTCTTCTATAATACTGGAACAAGTGCTGGAACTTCTCGTGTCTATAATCTTCCCACAATTCCACGCCAGAGCCAACCTACCTTTTCGAAGAACCTTTATACAGTAGGCGAACAGATCTGGCTAAATATGAACCGCAAGGCAAACTTTCATCACATTGGCTCGCTACAAATTCCAGACCAAAATGAAATTGTTCGTTTTGAAAATGCACAAGGTGAATTTGTGTGGCAACCTAATGAACGTGAAATAGATGAAATCTATAAACGAATGGCGAACACCACGAGAACAAGCCTCGGAGCAGATATTACCACTTGGAACGGCGGAACGCAGATAGGTGGGCTGACTTATACTAACGTTGAAATTCAGCTCGATTCAAGCAAAATTCAACCAGATTTTAACGATTTTGACTTTGCGGATTCTAACGCTAAAATTACCGAAATCACTGGAAATCCTAAAATATTCGTGCAGGGATTTTCGAAACCAAAAGCGTGGGTTTTGCCGAAAAATAAAATGGTTGCGAAAAAATATGCTAGCCCAGCAAGATATGTTTTTGCGGCAGATGGTGCGACAATTTCAGCAGATTATAGCGAAAACCAGCAGGTTCAAGCGATTTTCGAAAGAGCGATAAATTCAGCAGGTAGCTTAACAATTTCAGCTTCAGCAGTGGATTCGCGCGGGATTTCGAAAACCGTCAATAA
>CALHCA010000015.1 GCA_937930585.1 uncultured bacterium | reverse complement strand
AAAAAATATGGAATTCCAGTTTTTCACGTTCTTGATGAATATGGAAAATACCTTCACGGCGAATTTGCGGGCGAAGATGTTTGGGAATTTAATAAGCCGTTAGCGAAAATATTAAAAGAGCGTGGTGTGGTTTGGAAAATCGATTACATTCGTCACGAATATCCACATAATCCACGCACCGGCCAGCGATTGATGTATCGTGCACACCCAAGCTGGTTCTTTGATATTCAAGGGCAAAAAGAATTAATGCTCGAGCAGAATGAAAATATCAATTGGTTCCCAGCACACTTGAAGCACGGCCGTTTCGAAAAAAATCTTGAAGCTGCACCAGATTGGAATCTATCACGCGATCGTTTTTGGGCGACAGCAATGCCAGTTTGGAAATCCGAAAGTGGAAAGATTTGCGTAGTTGGTTCTTATGCTGAACTTAAAGAATTAAGCGGAATAGAACTTGAAGATTATCACCGACCTTGGGTCGATGATATCACTTTTGAAATTGATGGTGAAAAATACACTCGAATTGATAAGGTGCTTGATTGTTGGTTTGAAAGTGGCTCAATGCCATTTGCGCAGTTCCATTATCCTTTCGAAAATAAAGAAAAATTCGAAAAGAATTTCCCGGGTGATTTTATTGTTGAATATATTGGCCAGGTTCGCGCGTGGTTTTATTATGTTCACGCTGTAAATACTGCTTTGTTTGGTAAGAATGCCTTCAAAAACGTTATTACAACTGGTGTTGTTGCCGGAAATGATGGCCGAAAAATGAGTAAATCTCTTGGAAACTACACCGATCCAAATGAGCTAATCGACCAATATTCAGCTGATAGTTTGCGATTTTTGTTACTAACGAGTCCACTTTTGAATGGTGAAGATTTTGCGCTTCACGATAAGGATGTTTCAGATGTTGCGCGTAAGCTTTCAATGATTTGGAACATGTATGATTTCTTCACGATGTATGCGAGTGTTGACGGTTGGGAATTTAACGGTGAGCTTAAAGATCCTTCGAAAGATCTTGAAAACCCACTTGATAAATGGATTGTGAGCCGCGTTCACGAACTTCGAAACGAAATTACTGAAAACATGAACGTTTACAACATTCCGCGCGCACTTGAAGGTGTTTTGCCGTTCCTCGATGACGCTTCAAACTGGTTTGTGCGCCGTTCACGACGTCGTTTCTGGAAGAGCGAAAATGGTGCCGATAAACTTCAAGCTTACCAAACACTTCATTATGTTTTGAGCTATCTTGCGTTGATTCTTGCTCCATTTGTGCCTTTCTTGGCAGAAGAGCTTTGGGGTAAAATGGTTGGTGATGGTTCAGTTCATTTGAAAGATTGGCCAGAAGCTGGTGAGATTGATGAGAGCTTACTTGCTGAAATGGCTGAAGTTCGTGGCTATGTGAATGAAGCTCTTGCGCTTCGAGCAAAAAATGGCGTAAAAATTCGCCAACCACTTGCCAGTGTAAAAGTTCCGCAAAATGCAAAATCTTTTGATTTCACGCCAATTTTGATGGAAGAATTAAACGTTAAAAGTGTTGAGTTTGGTGGTGAGGGTGTTGAATTTGACTTTGAGTTAACTCCTGAACTTCGTGCAGAAGGCTTAATGCGTGAGATTATTCGCCACATTCAGGCAGCGCGTAAAAAAGCTGGTCTAAACGTTGATGATCGAATTGGGCTTAACTTTACATCTGAAAATACTGAAGTTCTTGATGCGTTTAAAAAATTTGAACAAGAAATTTCGAAAGAAGTTTTGGCCACAAAGGCTGAAATTTCAGAAGATGAACTTGATTTTACTCAAACTGTAAAAGTTGAAGGTTCTGAAGTAAAAATTTCACTCAAAAAAGCTTAACCAAAATATTGACAATTAAAATAACTTATGCTATAATACGAGCATAAGTTATTTTTAAAACAAAAACATAAAAAATCAAAAGGCAAAAATGGAAAATTTTAAGATAAACGATTATAATACGAACGAGCAAGATAAAAATTCTCTTGAACAAGAGAACAATTTTGAAGAGTTTCAAGATTTTAAATTCGACTCTTTCGAAAGCTTGAATTCGGAACGGCAAAAAGAAATCGAAAAAACGCAAGAGAATTCAAAAAAAGAAGCTCTTGAAAACTTGAACGATATTTATGCACGAACTGAACGAAACGCTGATCGTGAAAGTAGTAGCTTTTTCTTGCATGAAGATGAGATTCGAAATATGCATATTACGCATTTTGAAGATTATGATGCAAATTTTGAAACTTATGAAGGTCGTGAAAACGAATTTAGCTTGCATGAAAATCAATTTAAAACACAAGAACAACTCCGTCAAGAAATTAGTACGGTAAAATCTGTTCACCGAGAAGTTCCAGCGGGGAAACGTTTTTCGAACATTATTCGAGCAATTTCTGGGAAAATCGCAGCTTAATATCTAGTAAAAATAAAATCGGTAGAAATATCGATTTTATTTTTAAAAAAGTGTTGACTTTTTAATACGCTTGTGGTAAAATACGATAGTAAAATAAATTAAAAATAAACAAGGACAGAAATGAAAAACGGGGAAAATTTTAATTCCGCGCCAGACACAAAGAAGTCTTTCGAAGACGCTTACGGCTCTTGGGATACTCTTCAAGAAGAGTTAGTCCAGCAGAAACAAGCTAAAGCTGAAGCTGATGCTGCAAAAAAGCGCGAGATGGACCTTGCGAAAGGTGCGAAAAAATTTGATAAATCTGTTCGCGATGCGATTCATAAAGGTGATAAAGTTGCTTTTGATGAAATGATGGAACGCGACGAACATTACCGACGAATGGAAATGGGCGAGAATCAAATTGAAGAAGAGCCTTATGAAGCGTCAACTCTTTCGAAAGAAGAGTTTGCGCAGGCTGTAAAATCGAGTGATGAAATTCAAAAAATGGATTTACTCGTTCGCCGAATGCAGAGCTCTACAAGTGAAGAAGCTAAGGCAAAGTTTCGGCAAGAGCTAATTCAGCTTTCGAATGAGTTTTCGAAAGGTGAAGGTGCTATTGCGGTTAAAGATTGGCATGACCAAGCTCAGTGGGATTTTCGAAAAGCCAGTGAA
>CALHCA010000014.1 GCA_937930585.1 uncultured bacterium | reverse complement strand
TTTTAGAAACTGGGTCGGTTGTTTCGAAAACAGTTAGTTTAACTCGAGTAGATTCTGGCGTACATTTAGTTGCTTTCTTTTTCGAAATACTGTCAAACTCAATTTCTCTTGAAACTGAACCGGTCTTATTTTTATCCCACCAAGATGGACAAATATCATTCTTGCCATTTATTACACAATTTCGAATTCCAGATGGCCTTTCAATTTTATCACCAGATTTCCACTTACCAATAGAAGCATAAACTTGATAATGAACATCCCGCATATATTCGTTGATCACTCGACGCACAGGGCTATTGTCAGGAGAACGCAAAGCTCGACCATCGTGATTTCCACTCCAGACTCCCGTTGCAACTACAGGAGAATAGCTCATCATCCAAGAATCCTTGGCGGCACCCTTTCCGTTATCTGTTGTTCCAGTTTTTGAAGCTGTCCAAACTCCAGGAACTGCAAACCCATAGCTTCTACTTTGACCACCGAATGTAGTTGTTCGAGCACTTGGATCCGCGAGAATATCAGTCAATTCATATGCAGCTTGCGAATCAATTACTTGTTTCGATTCATCTTTCCATTCAAAAATCTTTTGATTTGATGAATTTTTAACTTCAGTAAAATATGTTAATTCTTTATATACACCACCTCGCGCGATAGATGCGAAAGCGTTCGTATGTTCATCTTGATGCACTGAACATCCACCACCAATTGCGGCAGAAAGACCGGCGTTACTATTTTTACAATAAAATTTATCACCAAGCTGCTGCGCAACACTTAAACCTTCGTCAACACCAACAATACTTAACGCTTTAACCGCTGCAATATTCAAAGAGTTTCCAAGGCTGAACCTAATTGGCACACTACCATAAAATTGTTTCGAAGCATTTCTTAACTGACAAGCTCCATACGTTCCATTACAGTATTGCGAATCAATATTTTCATCCTTTAAAATTGTTCCTGGCGTGTAAACGGTATCCTTCTTATTGAATAAAGCAGCATAATCAACAATAGGCTTAATACTTGAGCCGGGATCAAGAGATGAAGTTGCAGCATTAGTCTGACCATAGCCAGCCTTATTATAATCAACTGAGCCAACTTGCGCAATAACTTGCCCAGTCGCAACATCAACAGATGTCATAGCAATATTA
>CALHCA010000013.1 GCA_937930585.1 uncultured bacterium | reverse complement strand
TTCGAAAATGGTAAAATTAAAATTTATACAGGTAGGCCTTTTAGCCAAAAACAACTCGAAAAGGCGAAGGCTCAAGCTTCAATAAGAAAAGCTTTAGAGAAAATTAATGCGGATGGCTGGGCAATTGAAGTTTTTGGAACAGCAAAACCTGCGAGCGACCCAGCAATTGCAAGTGTTCAGGATTTAATGGGGGGTGGAGAAATGGTAAAAATTGATGAGTAGCGAGAAAACCGGCGGTAAAATTCCGCCACAGAATTTAGATGCCGAGATGAGTTTGATTGGTGCTATTTTGATTGATGAGGAAGTTTTAATTGATATTGTAGAAATCGTGAAAGCGGCAGATTTCTATGACAAACGCCACGCCACAATTTTTGCGTCGATTATTCGACTTTATGAGCATCACCAGCCAGTCGATCTTCTAACGCTTACGAATGAACTTAAAAAACGGGAAGAGCTTGACGCAGTTGGTGGTTCAAGTTATTTAGCAGAATTAACAAACTATGTCCCAACGGCTTCACACGCAGCAAGTTATGCTGAAATTGTTGCTCAGGCGGCGGTTCGAAGACGACTAATTAAAGCTGGTGGCGATATTACTGAATTAGCTTTTAATGAAGAATTAACTGTTCCACAACTTTTAGGTCAAAGTGAAGCTGAGCTTTTCAGCGTTTCAGATGCAAGCTTAAAACAGGATTTATCTTCCATGGAAGATATTCTAAATGATTCTTTCGAAAGATTAGATGAACTTTATAAAAATAAAGGGGCAATCCGTGGGATTCGAACGGGCTATCGTGACCTTGATAACAAAACAGCAGGTTTACAGCGTTCAGACTTAATTATTCTTGCCGCCCGGCCAGCGATGGGAAAAACAACTTTTGTAACAAATTTAGCTTACAATATTGCTACGATTGAAAAAAAATCAGTGCTTTTCTTTAGCCTTGAGATGAGTAAAGAACAGCTTGTCGACCGTATGCTCGCAGATGCCGCTGGAGTTGATTCGTGGAATATTCGAACGGGAAATTTGAGTGATGAAGACTTCGCAAAGCTAGCTGATGCTATGGGCGAAATGGCTGAAGCTCCAATTTTCATTGATGATACACCAGGCGTAAGTGTTCTCGAAATGCGAACAAAAGCACGGCGCGCAGCACATGATGGCGAGCTTGGTTTGATTGTTATTGACTATCTACAGCTGATGCAAGGAAGCGGCTCAGCAAAATCTTCGGCGAACCGCGTTCAAGAAGTTTCAGAAATTTCGCGTGGCTTGAAGTTGCTTGCGCGCGAATTAAATGTGCCCGTGATTGCGCTTTCACAGCTTAGCCGCTCCGTTGAAAGCCGTGACCCCAAAATACCGCAACTC
>CALHCA010000012.1 GCA_937930585.1 uncultured bacterium | reverse complement strand
CAGTAACTTCCATTTCTTTCAATCCATATTTTTCGAAAATTTCTTTTCCAATTTTCGTATTTAAATCATGGAACGCTGGCAAACAGTGCATAAACTTCACATTTGGATTTCCGGTTGCATGAAGAAGCGCCGTATTTACCTGGAAGCCGCGTAGTTGATGGATTCGTTCTTCAAACTTATCTTCTTCACCCATCGAAACCCAAACATCAGTATAAATGAAATCTGCACCATGAGCAGCACCATATAGGTCGTCCGTAATTGTAATTTTTGCACCAGTTTCACGGGCAATTTCGCGACATTTTTCGACCAAAACAGGATCTGGATGAAGATCGTTCGGAGCAGCAATTCGAAAATCAACGCCCATTTTAGCCGACCCAATCATTAAACTGTTTGCCATATTATTTCGACCATCACCAACAAACACCAATTTAGCACCTTTTAAGTATCCAAGATGCTCTTCAATTGTCATAAAATCAGCCAAAATTTGAGTTGGGTGATACATATCAGTTAAGCCATTCCAAACAGGCACTCCAGCATATTTCGCAAGTTCTTCAACGGTTGAATGAGCGAATCCACGAAATTCAATTCCATCAAATGAGCGACCAAGCACGATTGCAGTATCTTTAATTGATTCCTTTTTGCCCATTTGAATATCATCTTTACCTAAGAATTCTGGGTGAATTCCCAAATCTCGAGCCGCCACAGTAAAAGCGGTTCGAGTTCGAGTTGAAGTTTTTTCGAAAAGCAAAGCAACTTGCTTACCTTCATGAATTTTATGAGCAATTCCAGCTCGCTTTAAACGTTTATATTCATGCGAAACATCAAGCATTAAGCGAATTTCTTCTGGTGTAAAATCTAAAAGTGTTAGAAAATTTCGATTTTTCAAATTTAACGCCATTATTAAATCTCCTCTCTCCAAATTGGCATTGACATACAGCGTGGACCTCCTCGACCGCGTCCGAGCTCAGCCCCTTGAATCTCAATCACTTCAACCCCAGCTTCACGCAAAGCCTTATTTGTGACATAGTTTCGATCATAAGTTACAACTACACCTGGAGCGATTGCTAAGGTGTTTGAACCATCATTCCACTGTTCGCGCGCAGCTGCAATTGGATCACCATCACCACATTGAATCAAAGTTACATGGTTAAGGCCAAGAACTTCCTCTAGAGTTTCTTTCAAGTTTGTGCGATGTGTAATTTTTGGCTGCCCTGGAATGCCAGAATCTTCCAAAACGTAAATATTCAATTCACCATCTTTGTCTAAAATTTCTGGGTGAACTGTAAATTTATCATAATCAATCATTGTGAAAACAGTATCAAGATGCATAAATGCATGCGAAACTGGAATTTGAATTGCTAAAATTTTATTAAAATCTGAAAATTCAAACAATTTCGAAGCAACTTTTTCGATTGCTTCAGGAGTTGTTCGTTGTGAAACGCCAATCGCCATTACATTCTTTGAAAGAACGAGCTCATCGCCACCTTCCATATTGAATTTATTATAGCGATCAAACCAAATTGGAACTTCACCACCAGGAGTTTTTGCTGCAAATCGTGGGTGATAGCGCATAATATATTCCATAAACAAACTCTCGCGTCGGCGAGCTGGATATCGCATTTTATTAATTGTTAATCCATTTCCAACTGCAGCTGCTGGGTCACGAGTAAAGTAAAGATTTGGCATTGGGTCGAGCAAAAATGGATAATCACTCTTGAAATAATAATTCAAATGAGATTTTTCATCTTCATCAGTTTTAATCTCATCTTTTTTAACACCCGCCATAATTTTTCGAACAAGCTCGAGTGGCTCAAATTCTCCTAAATAACGCATCAAAGCGTGCGTTATATGTCGTTCACCTTGCTTTGAAGCTCGCACAAAATCAGAAATAAATCGCCATTTAATTTCATCATTATAAAGTGATTCTGCTGCTAACTGATCAAGATAAAGAACTTCAACTCCATGATTTCGAAGAGTTTCCGCAAAAGCATCATGCTCAGCTTGTGCAACCTCCAAATATGGAATATCATCAAAGAGTAGCTGTTCCAAATAATCCGGAGTCAACCCTTCGAGTTCTTTTCCTGGTCTATGTAAAATTACGGTTTTGAGTTTTCCGATTTCACTATTAACTTGAATCGGTTTTTCACCCATATTCCCTCCCTTTATTTTATGTTTATGCTTTAATTTTACCATAAAGATTATTTTTTATCAATCAATTTAACTTTATTGACTTTTTATTAGAAAAATTATATAATAATAGCATCTTAGTACATTTTTGGAGGTGAAAATATGGTAAAAATTAGAGTTTCGCACAAATTTCTAAAACGAATAGCCGAATTAGACATTCCAGAAGATTTACTTATCAAAGCCGAAAAAGGCTACTCTTCTGCAATTTATAAAATTTTTAAAATGTATTTTGCCAAATGTAACTATTCGCGCAAAAAAGTTCAAGCCCAAAGTATAATTTTTGAGAGAATTGACTCAAACTTTAAAACCGTAAAAAGTCAATCTTTCGCACATAGATCAGATGATTTATCAGCATGTGAAAAAGAAAATTGCTCATTTTGTGAAAATGGGCAATACGGCAAGTGTCCAAATAACCGCTATAGATAAAAACCCTTTCGAAAAGGGTTTTATTTTTTAACTTGTTTTATAGATGAATGTTTTTGATGGCGAGTGCGAGCTTTTGAATTTTTCATTTTAGCGGTAATTCGATTTACATCATGAATGACCATTTGTGGATAAGGCAAAATAATATCGTTTTCATCAAAAGCTTTCTTAATTTCCCGACGAAAAATTCCAGCAACGTTCCATTGCTTACCAGCCTTCACTCTTCCTAGACACTTAATTTCCATCGAAGAATCCAAGAATTTATTCACTCGTACGAATACAATTGGCTCAATAATATCTTTTTTCAATTCCGGATCTTCAAGCATTTTTAGCCCAACATTATTTATCACCTTTTCCAAAACATCGATATCCGTATCATAAGATACACCAAAAAGTAAGTTGACATTAGCATATTTAAACGAAAGGTTGGTTACTGCTTCGCTTGCACCATTTCGAATTGTATGAACTTTTCCATCACCATCACGCACCTGAGTAATTCGCAAAGAAATATTTTCAACTTTTCCCGAAATTAACCTTCCAGCAACCATAATCTCAATTGTGTCTCCAACTCGATATTGATTTTCACCAACGATAAAAAATCCCGCTAAAATATCACGCGTTGTCGTTTGAGCACCAAGACCAACCACAACACCAATTAAACCAGCACCTGTCATTAAAGATGCCACATTAACACCAATTGAGCTAAGAAAGTTTATTGCTGCAGTCATCCAAATAACAATGTCAACCGCAGTTTTTGCAATTTTCGAAATTGTTTCATTTCTTTTTAAACGTTCTTCGGAGCGCTTTATTTTTTTAGTTTTCTTACGAACGCTAAAAGCGAAATCAATAATTTTGCGCAATAAAAAGCTTGCAAGAATTGCAGCAAAAATAATGACAATTGGGTTAAACCAGTCGTAATCTAAAAATCCTGTTATAAATTTTTCGAAAATCTTAAAAATATTCATTACTAGTTATAATTAAAACATAAACACTTTATTTTTTCAATATTCTAATACCACAAAGTTAGAATTGCGTCATCAATTTTTCTTGCTTGTTCGATTTGATTATTTTCAGCATAAAAGTCTCGTTTCTTAACCAAAAAATCATGAATATTTTTTTCATCACCAGAAAGTTCTGAAATTTGTTTCTTAATAGAAATCGAACGAGCTTCACCACCATCAGATTTAGTTATCTTTCCCATCAAAACTAAATTATCTATATGCTTTGCTACTGTTGCAACAGATTTATAGCCCATACCACGAGCAATTTCGCGGTATGTTGGGCTATAACCAGATTCTTCAATAAAAACTTCTATAAAATTCAACAGTTCAACTTGTTTTTTAGTCAAATTAATCGCCATTGTCTTCACCTAACAAAATAATTATATCTGAACCTTCACCTATTTTTGATAAATCTGATGGTAATTTTTCAGCTTTGATTGAATATTTAGATTCAAGTTTTTTAATTGTTGCGGTTTTCGAATCTTCTTTTACATAATAAATTTTAGTTTTAGCATAGTCTCGCTTTGGTGCAGAATCAATATCTTGAATATTAAAGCCTTCTTTCTCAAGCTTTTTCTGTTCTTGAGCAGCTAATCCTGAATAATTCGTACCATTTAAAATTTTAATTTTAGCGTTTTCTTTAATAACCTCACCGCCAATTGTATTTTTTGAAATATAAGCTTGAATTTGGCTATAATTATAAGTTCCAGCTTTTGGCAAAACTGCGCTCACCGAATTAATCACTCCAGTTGTAAAATAATTTGCAGACTGATCATTTTCGTTGACAAGTGGCAAAGAAGTTACAGTTCCGCCATTAAAATCTTGAGCAATTCTAGCAGCAGTTTTTAGCTCATCTCCACTAAATGAATGATGAATATTTTCACCCAAAGATGAAGCTAACGAAAGTAAAGTTATTGGGTTAGTTTTTTGTTCGTTTATTTTAGAGAATGCTGCTTTCAAAATTTTTTGCTGATTTCGCTCACGATCAAAATTACTTCCGCTCAAGCCAACTCCACCCTCTGAGCCTCGAGCACGTGAAAATGCTAATGCTGTTTCGCCATTCATATGATAAGTTTCACCACTCTTATAGTTAATTTTCGTAGCTACATCATAAACTCGGCTTGAACCATCGTAAGCTTCAACTTTCACATCAATTCCACCAACAGAATTAATGGCATCGATTAAAACCTTCCAATTACCATGAACAACATATTGAATATCTAAACCAAGAATTTCTTCTGCTTTTTTAGCTAAAGCATTTTGGCCAGCCTTCTCTGATTCTTCTTCACTTGAGCCACTATTTTTAGCATCATAATAGCTACAGCCATAAGTTTCATTAAGTTTTCCAGCTGTTGTTCCAAGCCAACTTCGGCAAGTATGTTTAACCCAAAGGTCTCGTGGTAAAGAGATAGTGTAAATTTTCTTGGTTTCCTGATTAACAGATATAACCATTACAGAATCAGTCAAGTTCTCACCATCCCAACCTTTCGGCGAGGTTCCGAAAAGTAAAATATTTGTACGACCATTAGAATCAGCCTTTAATTTCTTTTTATCACCAAAAACTGCACCAATAACGTTACCATTCGTTAATTTATACAAATCTTTATACGCTTTATATGTAAAATATCCACCAACAATAATTAAAATCAATAAGATGACAGCAAAAATTCGCCCCAAAATTCGGCGCCGCTTAAATTGCTCCAAAGAAAGAACTTCTTTACCTTTTTTCTCACGTTTCAAATTCTTTTTTTCAAGTTTTCGAAGAAGTTTTTGTTGCTTTTTCGAAGCTACTCGTTCTTTCCGCTGATTTTCTTGAACTTCTTCAATTTCTAAATTTTGTAAAGCAGATTCAATATCTTCATTTAAATTTTCTTCTCGATTTTTAGCTTTTTTCGAATGTTTAATTTCTGCTATTTTCGGCTGACTCTGAATATTCGAAACTGGTTTTTTAGCTAATTTCTCATAACTGTTATCACGACTTAAAGAATCGACCCGACGCCTTGGTGTGAACCCATCTATTGATTGCTGATTTTTTTTCATAAGCTCTTTCAATTATAGCAAAAGATACTGCTAAAATCAAATAAATATGTAGTGCGTTTGGTAGTCCTGAAAAGAAAAACCATTGCGCTAAAAATGCAGTTAAAATCGCCCAAATACACTTCTTTTCTCTAGATTTTAGAAAAATCCCGCTTATTATTAGCCCCCAAATAATTAATCCAAAAATACCCAATTCTAATAAAATCGATAAAAATTCATTCTGAACAATTTCTGAACTGTTGGCTATCTGGTGAGTTGAATTTAGAATTGCGGTTCCAGAAGCTCCAGATCCAACTCCAAAAAATAAAACAAAAGGACTCGAAAGCCAAGTTTCTATCGCTAAATCCGACATTTTTGTGCGTTCATTGGTTGATTTTTCAACATAACCATCGAACATTGCCTTTTTAGGTTTTTCCATAACTTTTTCTGTTGGTCCTTTTGAATTTAAACCATTACTCTCAATTTCTGGCTCTTTAATTTCTTGATTAATTGCTTTTTCAATTTTCGGCAATTTAATTTTTCCCAAACTTATTTGGTTTACGCTTTTCGAAATCGAATCATAAAAACCATCACTCACTCGTGGGTTTAGCTCGGTAAAAATTGCGTGAAAAATCATTCCACCTAAAAAACTTGAAGTAATAAACCAGCCAGAAATTAAAAAATTTTGTAAAATTACCTTTTTCGAAAGTTTTTGGTTTACAAAAATCAAAACTAAAACCGCCAATAAAAGTGCAAAAATTGCCCCACGCGAAAGTGTTAAATATAAAGCAAAAAGCATAACCCAAACTGCTATTTTTTCTTTTTTTGTAGATTTTTTATTTAAAATTCTACTTATCAAAATTAAAATTGGCGCAAGAAGCATGCTTGCAAAAAATTGTGGCTCAATTGCAAAAACACTCGGTCGCACAAAACCAAAACCTTGTGCAGTACATCCAGCGCAAAGACCCCAATCAGACCAAGTTCCATAAACAACCTGTATTATTGCGAAAATTGACATTAAAAAAGCACTGATAATGAAATTTTTTATAAGGTTATTAAACAGCTCTTTATTTTTCAAAAAATTTAAAATCGCCAAAAAATCAATCCACAAAACCAGCCAAACTCCAGAAACTAAAAAGCTTCTCAATTGATTTTGTGAACTTAAAATCGTTAAAAAATTCCAAAAAACAAAAAATCCAGTAATCAAAACTGCGTTATTTTTTAAAAGAGTTTTGCGGTTTTTAAAAATATTTTTAATACTAAAGAGTGCTAAAATTACAGCATAAATTAGAGCAATTGAAAATTCTAAATTCGCACCTGCCGCTTTACCAAAATTAAAATTTGGGTAATACGAAAACCAAACCATAAATGGTGCAAAAAATAATATTTTTTCAGCTAAACTAAGTTTTTTAAAATTTTTCATTAAATCCTTTCTTGATTTCTCTTTCGAAATTTTTCTTAAAATTATCTTTCGAAAAACTTTTAGCACTTTCTGAAACTTTTTTAGCGTCAAAATTTAATTTTTCGAATTTTTTAATAGCATTTAAAATTGACTCAGCTGATTGCTCATCAAAAAATACACCGTTTTTACCATCTTGAATGTAATCTTGTGAACCGCCTTTATTGAATGATAAAATTGGTGTTCCAGTAGAAAGAGCCTCAATCGGCGCAATTCCAAAAGGCTCTAAACTCGGAAAAATAAAACCTTTCGCCTCGCCAACAATTTTCGAAAGCTCTTTTGGGCTGTTAATTCTTTGAACAAACTCAATATTATGTGAGTTTTTTGCGAGGCTTTTTAACTTTTGATGCTCAGCTCCGCCACCAACTAAAATTAACCTTTTACCATTTTTAACAAAAGCTTCAACTGCCAAATCAAGCTTTTTCCAATTAACTTGGCGAGAAGTCGTGATATAATAATCTTGCTTTTTTTCGCAAAATTTAAAATTCCCTGTTTCAACTGGCGGAAAAATTACAGTAGATTCTCTTTTATAATATTTTAAAATCTCCTCTTTCGAATAGGTTGAATTCGCCAACAGAAAATCCGGCTTTTGTGCCAATTTAAAATCATTTTTTCGAAGTGGATTTACAAGCATTTTGAAGAAAAACCGCACTAAAAAATTAAACTTTCCAAACCCAGGATTTTTAATATAATCATTATACATCCCCCAGTAATATTGAATTGGAGGACCTTGTAAATAACTAATATGAAGCTGATTATTCGAAAGGTTCAAACCTTTACTTTCAGCGCAGCAAATTGAAATAATAACATCAAAATCTTTTAGTTTTTTGCCTAAATTTCGAAAATATAGAATTCGCCCAACTGGTAATATTTTACGCAATTTTGCCGGGAAAATATTTAACCAACCAACTCGAACATCATTTTTTGAGAACCAATCAACTTCCTTCTCTGAATATTGCGATGTAAAAATTGGCGCTTCAGGGAAAATCTCTGAAACCGTAGCAACAACCTTTTCAGCACCACCATAAGTGGTGAGCCAGTCTGTCACAATCGCAACTTTCTTGTCATTTAACCATTTTGGATTTTGCATTATTTTGCCCCTCTTCGAAAAATTACACTTGCAACAGTTTTAAATAAAATTTGAATATCAAAAATAATTGACCAATTTTGAACATAATAAACATCCAGCCTGCGGCGTTCTTCGAAAGAAATGTCACGCCTACCTGAAACCTGAGCTAATCCGGTAACACCAGCTTTTACCGCCAAAATAATATTTTTTCTATTTGATTTGTTAATCTCTTGTGGAATTAAAGCTCGAGGACCAACAAGTGAAATATCGCCACGAACAACATTAAAAAGCTGCGGTAATTCATCAATAGAAGTTGCACGAATAAATTTTCCAATTTTTGTAATTCTTGGGTCGTTATCAAGCTGATCGCCATTTTTACGATACTCTTTTGCGAGCTCAGGTTTTCCCATTTTTTCGAAAGCCTGTTCGGGAGTTAAGCCATCAAATTCAGCCTTTTGTGAACGAAATTTATAAATATAAAATTCACGATTAAACCGAGTCAAACGAACTTGCCTGAAAAAAATTGAATCTTTCGGTGCTGTAATTTTCATAATAATTGCAACAATCAGCATAATTGGCGATACTAAAGCTAAGCCTAAAACCGATAGAATTAGATCCATTAATCGCTTCCAAATTCGTCCCATTCCAA
>CALHCA010000011.1 GCA_937930585.1 uncultured bacterium | reverse complement strand
TTGGAATACTCGAAGGTATTCCAATCATTGAAACAGATTTTGGTGATCCAATTGATTTGCCAGAATACGATAAGGGCACACACTATATTGTAAGTGCCCTAACCGCTAAAGCTGCAGACTTAAGCGGCCGAAATACGAGAGACCTATTTCTCACTGGTAAAACGGTGAGAAATAGTGACGGCCAAATTATCGGCTGTCAAGCGCTAGCGAAGTATAAGTAGCTCAATTCTTAACTAAGCCTTGTTTCTGCAAGGCTTTTTTTTGTGCTATAACTATTGACTTTTTTCAATTTTAGTG
Organism: uncultured bacterium; assembly: GCA_937930585.1. Classification (GTDB taxonomy): domain Bacteria; phylum Patescibacteriota; class Saccharimonadia; order Saccharimonadales; family Saccharimonadaceae; genus Nanogingivalis. The sequence continues at coordinate 3,205 of CALHCA010000011.1, read as the reverse complement.
ATATAATTAAGTTACTTGCGTGGAGCGAGAGAACATTTCGAAAGTAGGAATCTGGCTAGTTTTGCCGAATTTTCAGTTTCGAAAATTGAGTTTAAAAATTAAACTTAGCTTTCGAAGCTGAAAGTTTCGAAAAAATTAATAGCCGGGCGGGCTTTAAACGCGGAGAAACGATAATGGTTAAAGTTATCAAAGAATTTACCAGCCAACCTGACGGAAAAGTTTTATTGATGTTGCACACAAACGACAGCCCTAGACCTAGAGCTGTTGAAGGCATTAACTTTGCTGGCGTACCAGAAGAAACACGTAAGTTTTTCTTGGAACGTGAAGGTCGCCTAATTGATGATTATTGCATCAAACATGAAACCGATAACTACTCATCGACTATAGCATCAAGAGATGATCCAGACTATGGACAAAAAGTTCGAGAAGAGATTGAGTTCTGGAAAACAAAAGGTATTGTGTTGCTTTAAAGCATAAAGATTTCTCACTTCAAAACCCCATAAATTGTGGGGTTATTTTTATTTTTCGAAAGTGATTTTCTTAGCAATTTTGCTAAGTTCTTCTGGCGAAGTTTCAGCAGGGTAGCCGTGGTGAAGCTGCAAAACATTTTTATCATAAAGCGGCACAAGGTGAATATGCGCGTGCGGTACGCCAAAACCTTCAACCACAACACCCACACGAAGTGGTTTCATTTCAGCTTGAATTTTCTGGGCAATTTTTTTAGCAATTTGCCACAGATAATCATAATCACTTTGCTCTAAATCCCACAGTAAATCAACTTGTTTTTTTGGAATAACCAAAACATGGCCATTCGAAAGCGGCTCGATGTCGAGCATTGCGAAAACTTTTTCATCTTCATAAACCTTGTGGTAGGGGATTTCGCCCTCAATAATTCGTGTAAAAATTGATTTTTCTTGCATTAAATTTCGCTCCAATCTGTTCCTTTTTTATAAAATCGCAAAGTTTCTTCGTTCGAATTTTGCCAAAAATCCAAAGCTGGTTGAAGAATTTCCCACGCGCGCAGAATTTCATTGCTCTCAGCAAAAAACGCTTTTTCATTCCGAATCGCTTCAGCTAAAACTTTTTCATAAGCTTCGGCAGGCTGAGCATTTTCATCATAAGAAAAGCTCAAATTTCGAATTTCTGTGCGGCGGTTCAAGCCTGGAATTTTCGTTGCAAGTTCAATTTTCACGCTCGCCGAATCATCAAGCGAAATTTGAATTAAATTAGCTTGATTTTCTTCAGTTTTGCGCAAATGAATGCGAATTTCACTACGCTTTTCGCTCAAGTTTTTGCCAGAAATTAGTTCGAAAGGCACATTTTTCCAATTTTCATCTTTCGAAAATAATCGAATTTTAGCAAAAGTTTCAACGCAAGATTTTGGATTTTCAACTTCTTCGCGGTAAGTTTGATATTGACCACGAATTGCGTTTTCTTCAGGATTTTGTAATTTTTCAATCTGTTCTAACGCTTTAAAGCGAGCTTCAGGTAAATCGTTCCAACTCTTTGGAAAATCCGCTAAAAATAATGCCAAAATCTGAATTAAATGACTTTGAATGAAATCACGCAAAGCGCCACTTTGTTCATAAAAAGTGCCACGGCCTTCAATTCCAATCTGTTCGCTAGCAATAATCTGAACTTTCGAAATAGATTTTCCATTCCAAATTTGCGAAAATAATGCATTTTTATGCCGTAAAATTAATAGATTTTGCGCCATTTCTTTTGCTAAATAATGATCAATTCGAAAAATCTGCTTTTCAGTAAAAAATTCCGCCGTTCGAGAAATAAATTCTTGCGCCGATTTTAGATCAATTCCGAAGGGTTTTTCGAAAAGAATTTTAACATTTTTACCATTTAAACCAGCTTTTCCGGCTAATGTTGAAATCTGCGCAGCACTTGCCGGCGGAACTGAAAGATACAGCAAAATTTGCAATTCTTCATTTTCATCTTGAAGGTATTTTTTAAGCTTTTTGTATTCTGTTTCATCTGCTAAATTCATTTCGAAAAAACTTAAAATTTGCGAAAGTTTAGAATTTTCAGCACGAGAAAACCCGAGCGAGCTTTCAAGAATTTCGAAAGGCTGAATTTGCCGCCGAGAAACGCCAATAACTTCAAGTTCATCTGGAGAAATCTCATTTTTTTCAAGCAGAGAATCGAGCGCAGGCAAAAGCTTGCGGCGCCCTAAATCGCCAGTTAAGCCAAAGATTACAAGTTTAGTTTTCATATTTACCTCTTTTCTATTTATATTTTAGCACATTCAGCTTAGAAAAATCTTAAAATTTCAAAAAAATAGTAAAAGAAAAACTCCCAAATTCTCGGGAGATTTTCTAAATAATTTCTGGTACACGAGAAAGGACTTGAACCTTCACGCCAATTGGCACTAGTTCCTAAGACTAGCGTGTCTACCAATTCCACCACTCGTGCAAAATTACCTTACTATTTTAACTGATATTTTTCGAAAAGTCAAGGATTTTTCAAAAAAATATTGGTTTTGGCGGAGAGAACAGGATTCGAACCTGCGAGAGCTTGCACTCAACACGCGTTCCAGGCGTGCGCCTTAAACCACTCGGCCATCTCTCCATAAAAATATTTTACTTTACCATCAACCAGTTTAAAGTAATATTCTTTTACAGTATTTGGAATTTCAGCAATAAATATTTCGTTTCCTCCATAATTTCCAATGCTTCTCATCATCTTTTCGCCACCACTGTATATAATCTGTGCAGAATAGACATCATTATTTTTAGTTTTCAGTATGAGTCTGACGTTACTTCCATTAACAATTCTATAATCTGGAGTTTCTTCATGAACTAATGCCTTTATATCTATAATATTATCATCTCTCTGACTATATTTAGTAAGCTGTTTTTGGACTTCTTCATTTTCTTCTTTAGAATTGTCATTTGTTTCTTGCACATTTAATATACTTTCTTCTTTAACATCATCATTATCACTTTCACTTTTATCTGATACTGTCTTTTCAATCTTAACGGATTCTTTATTATTCTTTTTAGTGTTATCGGTATTCGTAAAGGAATTTGCCGTATTCATTATTACACATGCTAATATTACTAATTTTAATTTTAACGAATTCATACTTCTCCTTTATTTATCTTGATTTCTCTTGCCGCTGCCAGACAAAAAACTGTAATTTCCGTTTTTCTATTTTTTGTCCTTTCACTTCCAGCTTCAGCAATTTTACGAT
>CALHCA010000010.1 GCA_937930585.1 uncultured bacterium | reverse complement strand
AAAGGAACCAAGGACTGAAGCGTTATCCTCGCCGATCAAACCTTTCGAAAGATTTACAACCAAGATTTTACCTTCATCCATAATTTCGCGAATATTAAAGGTCGATTTTGGCTGACCAATGATATTTCGAATAATTGGGTTTGCTGTGAAAGCCCCGACCTTATTTAAAATTGGTGCAATTGCCTCATTTACCTGTTTTTCACCCCATTGGCCAAATTCCTTTTTCCAGAATTGAAGGACAGAGTCATCCTTACAATAAGTTAAAGTCTCTTTTCGAAAATCGCCATCTGTTAACATTCTTGAAATATCAAGCATTGTAGTTTCTGGGCGGTCGAGAAGGGCTAGAAGTGTGAAACGCAAGATATATTCAAGGCGAGGACCCCAAGAGTCGCCAAACATACGCTTTAAAACACCGATAACCTCGGAAGAAATATTTGATTTTCGACTTGGGTCGGTTACTTCGAGCGGATTGAAACCGAGCGGAAATTCTGTGTCGGCAGGATTAAAATAAATTACATCATTGAGACGATGTTCAGGAATAAAGCGCATGTTGTTTTGCGCAAAATCGCCGTGTGGGTCGATAATTGCATATCCTTCACCATGAAAAATATCCGAAAGTGCCAAAAGCTCAAGTGATCCAGATTTCCCGGTTCCTGTTTGACCAATAATATAAAGGTGGCGCGAACGGTCACGGCGAAGCATTCCGAATTGGTGGTTAATTCCACGAAAGTTTGTTAAACCGAAAGCTGAAATATTTTCATCGTGTGCGCGGTCTCCAGTGATTAATGGTAATTTCGAAGGTGGTTCGGCAGTTTTGCTTGAAGCCCAAACAATATTTGGCGTTTCTACGTTTGTGTGAGGCAAATGCCAGATGCTGGCGAGTTCTTGAATATTTAGAATGTAGCCATCATCAAAGAAGATTCGCGACTGAAAATCTCGAATTTTGTCTTTATCTAGCGAAGAATTCGAAGCCTTAAAACCATTTAAATTTGTACTATTAAACTGTTTGAAAGTTCCAGTTAAAGCTTGAATTTGAAGCCGTGCATTATCTTCATCTTCCCCTAAATACGCCAAACGAATTTTAACCTGATAACCAAGCTTGGTGGCCTTTTCTTCGGCTTTCGAAATACGAGTTTTATCACGGTCGGATGGTTCTTTTTTAGCATTTTCTGAACCCTCTGGCGGTGTCCAAAGCGCTTCTAGAATTCGCAAAATATATTTCCAATCAATTTTAAAAGCTTTTTTGCCAGACTTAACTTTTTTCACCCATTCGTCTGATTTTTTATGCCAATCATCGGCAACAGGTCGTGCTAAAACTTGAATCCAAAGTTGGTCATTTGTTCCGTCTAATTTTGCGAGTGTTCCAGTAATTCCCGCAAGTGGATCAACTTCGAAACCGTCAAAAGTTTTAATTGGTAAGGCCTCATTTTCAATCAAGTCAATTTCAGTTGAATAAATTACGTGTTTATTTTCGAGATTTTCTGCGTAATCTTCTTTTGCTTCATAAATTTGAACTGTTGGATATTGTGAATAAATTTGCCCTTCCACAAAACTTTGCAAAGTTCTCGGCATCCAAACATAAAACCGAATCGCACCATTAACAGATACAATTTCGAAACTTAAATGTTCCTGAACACCATTGTTATTTTTGAGCTCGGTTGGGTCTCGCAAAATTCCGTGCAAACTGGCAAGGAGTTGCTCGGCGGCAAGTTCAGATTTATCGTTAGTTTTTGGGATTTCCAACGCCAAAAGAACGCTGTCGGTGTTCATAACGTTGAGCTTATCGATTTTTTTATAATTTTGCCAAGTTAGAAAGGCTAAAATCACCACGATTGTTAGCCAAACTAGAGGGTTAAATAAGATTGAAAAAAATGCCATCATAGTGTTTAAATAATAGCATAAAACTACAAAAAAATCAAGATGGTGGTTATGTTTTCAAATTTTTCGAAAATAAAATCCGCCCAAATTTTGAGCGAATTTTGGTTTTAGGCGAGCTCGGCTAGAGTGTAGGTTGCTTTTGCCACGCGCTTAAATTCTTTTTTACTTTGAAGGTTTAATAGAACAGTTGTCTCTTTAACTTTACGTTTTTCAAGTACGCGTTTTACAATTTCGTCTCGATAAAGTGGCTCACCTGCTTCTTGAAGGACTGCTGTAATTATATCGGCAACGGTTCCACGTTTGAAGCCCCAAGTATCGAGTGCATAAATTCCACGACCAATCAAAACAAAACGTTTATCTTTAATCAGCTCGTTATGAATCGCTTGAGTTGTAACTGCTTTTCGGCTAAAATCACTCTTTCGAATTTCTTCAGCAATTTCTGAAAAATGCATCGGCTTTTTTTTGCTTTCTAGAATCACGAAAATTTTGTCGCGAATATTTTTTGGGTTTACTGCTGGCCATTTTTCAAGCCCCCAAAGCCCGTTTAAGGTTGCAAGTAATTTTGAAACACTGGCAATCGCACTAATTTGGCTTGGGTGTTCATAATTTAATTGTTCATCTAGTTGCTCCAATGTTACTGGACTTTTATTCTTTTTGATGATATTGACAATTTCATCGATTGATTTTTTAATCTTTCGTTCATCACCATATTCTGCGTTGGCGATTGCACTGTTATATTTATCGTTTTCCTGGACTAAAACTAATTTCGAACTAATTTCAGCGATAAATAAAAAGTTAAAAATTTGCTGATCACTTGACTCAGATTCAATAGTTTTTTCAACAAGATTTTTAGTTTTCGAAATTCTCCCAACTTCAGCAAGATTTCGAATTATAGTTTTTTCGATTTCAGCAAGATGTTCGATATTTCCCTTTTCGGCAGCGATTTTTAATCTAATAAGCGCGGCTTTTTCAAGCTGGCGAACTCGCTCACGAGTAATGTCAAGCCTTTCACCAATTTGTTCGAGAGTTTCTTTTTGCTCGCCAAGTCCAAAGCGGCGGTTGATAATTTCGCGTTCTCGCGGTTGGTCGATAACTTGCAAAGCGTTCGAAATAACCGTTTGAATCAACTGGATTTTTTCATTCTGAATCTGAGTTTTTTGTTCCATAATTCCCTTGATTAAAATTAATACTTTATAAAAACCAAGTATTATTTTTCAATAACACTTGAGTATTGTCAATACCATTTATCTCTTCTTTATTTATATTATACCACAAAATTGTAAAAAACAACAAAAAATGACATAAAAATTTATTTTTTAAAATTTTATGTCATTATGATTGTGATTATATCAAAATATTAAATTCTATTTTTTTGATTTTGTAGTTTTTAAAGCGGCTTTATTGGCTGTTTTTGATACTGTTTTTCGCTTCGCCGTCTTTTTAGCGGTTGATTTTTTGCCAGATTTTCGAGATTTTGCAACTTCAATTAATTCACTGGCTTGTTTTTCAGTAATTTTCTCAATATCTAAATCTTTTGGAAGGATCGCTTTAATTTCGTTATCAGTAATATATTTTCTTCCGAATCCGCCACGAGAAATTGTGATTCCATTTTTGAATTTCTTTAAAATTCGCTTTTCGTCAGCCTTCAGCTTTTCTTCGTAAAGCATCTGCGCTTCAGTTTCGGTAATTTCGAAAGGAGACATTGGCTTAATACTTACGAAAGTATTTTCAATCTTGATGTATGGGCCATATTGGCCAATGTTGGCTGTAATTTCTTTGCCGTCCTCAGTTTTGCCAACTTTTCGTGGCAAAAGGAACATTTTTAAGGCATTCTCAAGTGAAACTGTCTCAATTTTTTCGCCAGCTGGCATTGGTGCAAATTTAACTTCTTCGCCTTCAACTTTATTGTCGCCAAGCTGAATCATCGGTCCGAAACGACCGAATCGTGCAAAAACTTTTCGCCCAGTTTTTGGATCGACTCCAATTTCGCGAGCGGGTGCTACAGCATTGCGGTCGATTTCGCCCGAATCCATAATTAATTTATGAAATGGTTTATAGAAATCGTCAAGCACTTCAAGACGATCTTCCTCACCTAGAGCAATTTTGTCGAAGTCATTCTCAAGGTTTGCTGTCCATCCATAATCAACAACCTGATTAAAATAATCATTCAAAAAATCACTCAAAACCTCGCCACTAGCAGTTGGCAGTAGTTTTCCTTTAGTTGAACCAGTTTTTTCTTGAATAACTTCGCGGTTAATTTTGTTTTTCGAAAGTGAAATTTGAATTGTGTCACGTGGATTTCCTTCGCCTTCACCTTTTAAAGCATAGCCGCGAGCTTGAATTGTATCTAAAATTGTAGCATACGTTGATGGGCGGCCGATTCCGAGATCTTCTAG
>CALHCA010000009.1 GCA_937930585.1 uncultured bacterium | reverse complement strand
GAAGTGAATATAAAGCTTTTTCTACATTTTTGGTATTATAGTCAATATTTTTAACTACACCTAAAATAAATACACTAGCATCCAATGGTATCATAAACCTCATAATCTCCCTATCATCTAAATGTTGATTTTTATTTTCAAACATTTTACATCTTTTTTCAATCTTTGCAAGTTTTTTCTAGTATGAAGCACCCATGTTTCTCTGATTACCCCTATTTTTTAAAAAGATAAATTGCAATAAAAAGTACAACATTTTTAAAGCTCATCTCTGAGTGCTTCAAAAGCTGTTTTGTAACTCAAGCATTTTCTGGGACAATTATTCATAGCCAGTAAGGTTTCGCTTAGCGCTTTTTCAGTAATGATTGCCAAATCGGTTTTCTTAGGAAAAAACTCACGAAATGAACTGTCTTTTAGTATTTATAAAGTGTGTGAACTCAGATTATTTTTAGACTACTAAGTGCCAGACTATCTATCTCGGGGGTTTTTCTTTTTCTTAAAATTTTAAGACTTTTCTAAGCAAAATATGTTAAAATTGAAATAGAAAAGAGGTAAAAATGAAATTTGATAAAATTATAATTGGATTTGGAAAAGCTGGAAAAACTTTAGCAGTTCTGGCTGCTAATAAAGGTGAAAAAGTTGCATTAATTGAAAAGTCGCCGAAAATGTATGGCGGAACCTGCATCAATATTGCTTGCATTCCAACCAAAGTTCTAGCGGTTGCGGCGAGTGAAAATTTAACTTTCGAAGAAGCGATTGCGCGAAAATTTGATGTTGTACAGCGGCTAAATTCAAAAAATTATCATATGCTTGCAGATAACGAGTCGATTACGGTTTTTGACGGCTTTGGTTCATTTTTAGATGAAAATACAGTTTTAGTTGAATCAAATGGTGAAAAACTTGAGCTTTCGGCCGATAAGATTATTATTAATACTGGTGCAGAAAGTTTTATTCCTAAAATTTCAGGAATTGAAGAAGGTTTGAATTGCTCAAAAATTTTAACCAGTACAGAGCTTCTTGATAATCAGGAAACTATTGATAATCTAGCAATTATTGGTGGGGGGTTTATTGGCCTAGAGTTTGCTTCAACTTTTGCGAAGTTGGGCACAAAAGTAACAATTTTTGAACGGGGCAATAAAATTTTAGCTGATGAAGATGATTCAATGCGAGAAGCAATCTTTGATTTTTTAGTTTCGCAAGGTGTTAATTTTGAGTTTAATGCAAATATTGAGGCTTTCGAAAATGTTGAAAATGGCATTTTAGTCCAAAATAATGGTAAGAAATTAGCTTTTGATAAAGTGCTAATTTCAACCGGGCGAAAACCGGCAACTGCAAAATTAAACCTTGAACGAGCAGGAATCAAAACACTTGAAAATGGTGGAATTTGGACTAACGAAAATCTTCAAACTTCGAATTCAAAAGTTTGGGTGGTTGGCGATGTGAGAGGAAAAGAGCAATTTACTTATGCTTCTTTAGATGATTTTCGAATTTTGCGCTCACAGTTTTATGGTGACGGAAAATATTCTCTAAAAAATCGTGTTAATTTGCCTAATTCGATTTTTTTGCAGGTTCCATTTTCGAAAGTTGGATTAACTGAAAAACAGGCTTTGGCGGAAGGTTTCGAAATTAAGGTAAAGGAAATTCCGGCGGCAGCAGTGCCAAAACTCCAGCTTGAATTTAAAACAACGGGTCTTTTGCGAGTGATTGTAGATTCGAAAACTAATAAAATTTTAGGCGCAGCTTTGTTTTGTTATAATTCGCCAGAAGTGATAAATATCGTAAAAACTGCGATTGATGCTGGACTTGATTATACTGCTCTGCGAGATCAGATTTTTACACACCCAACTGTAGCTGAGAGCCTGAATGATTTGTTTAATCTTTAAGTTTGCTTTATTTTCGAAAGTTTGATATAATTTAAGCAAAAGCATAATAATTTTTAAAGGTGGGAAATGAAACCGACGATTTTATCGATTGGAAATGCGACAAAAGATAACTTTTTAAACATTCAAAATCAAAAAATTTATAAAGATGAGCTTAATAATTTTCATTATGATCTAACTTTTGATGATTCAACTTTAAATTATCAAAAACAGGCTGGTGTTTATGGTGGAACAATTTTAAGCGAAAAAATCTTCACAGCGGCGCATTTTAAAGCATTTTCGAGCGCAAATCCAAATGGGCTTTCGCATTTCGAATACGATAAAATTAACGATAATTTGATTGATCGTTTTGTGATTTCGCACAAGGGTAAAAGTTTTATTTTAACGAGTAATCCGCGCAACACAAAATGGGTTTCTCCCGCTTTTTCACCAGATTTAATTTATATTGCGGATGCGAATTTTTCACAAAATTATTTGGCTGATTTTAAAAAATACCTTCGCGAAAATCCAAAAATTGAGCTTGTTTTTAATGTCGCTGATTTAGATCCAGAACTTGCACATGAGTTTTTTGTTCGAGCAAATTTAGTTTTTGTAGATTTTCGAAAGCAAAATTTAAGTGATTTAATTGATTATTCAAGCTATGAAAATACTATAGATTCACTAATTAAAACTGGTGTGCGAGGTGTTGTTATTTTTGATGGTTCAAAAATAATTGCTGGAAATAAAGAGAAGATTGCTAGTATTGAAACTAATTTCGAATTAAATTCGTTTTATCAGAATAATATTTTTCAAGCGGCTTTTGTTGCTGAAAATTTCTCAAATTCTTCAAAATTAGAAGAAAATTTACAAGTTGCAGTTATGATTGCCAATAAATCTGATTTTAATGATATTTTGAAGCCTTTTTATGCGCATCAAATTTTAAATCATAAAAATTGTGAGTTAATTGTTAATGTTTTAAGTGATACTCCAGATATTGCAACACGATTGCATAAAACTGCTGCGAAATTAGTTGCACGACCAAAAGGAATATTTGCTGCAGACGAATCTGGTGGAAATATTCATAAAAAATTTGAAAGTATCGGGATTAAAGATACTTTTGAAAATCGCCAATCTTATCGTGAGATGTTTTTCAAAACGCCAGATATCGAGAATTATTTAAGTGGAATTATTCTTTTCGAAGAGACAACTGAGCAAAATACTTCTGAAGGTATTAATTTTGTTGAGTATTTGAAAAATCGCGGAATTTCTGTCGGAGTGAAGCTCGACGGTGGTTTGCAGCCTTTAACTGGATTTGAAGGCGAGACAATTTCATTAGGGCTTGATTCTTTGATTGAAAAACTTCATAAATATTCAAAAATGGGAATTGATTTTGCAAAATGGCGAGTTGCTTTTGAAATTGATGAAGAAAAAGGAACGCCGAGCGAAGCCGCGATCGCTTCGAATTTACGAGTTTTGGCACAATATGCTAAAGCCTGCCAGAATTATGGAATTGTACCAATCGTTGAGCCAGAGGTGGTTTATTCCGGAAAACATAACATTAAACAGTGTCGAGAAGTTACAGAAAAGGTTCTTAAAAAACTCTTTGAAGAATTAAAGATATTTAAAGTTGATCTTAAGGGAATGATATTAAAAACAAATATGGTTCTTGCTGGTTCTGAAAATGAAATTCAATCTTCTTCAAGAGAAGTTGCACGAGAAACCGTTTCTATTTTTAAGAAAATAGTTCCAAAAGAATTAGCAGGGATCGTATTCCTTTCTGGTGGGCAAACTGCAACTCAAGCAACTGATAATCTTCAAGAAATAACCAATCTTGGGCCTTTTGATTGGAATGTTACTTATAGCTATGCGCGAGCTCTTCAGATGCCTACACTTCAAGCTTGGGCTGTAAAACTAGAAAATGTTCAGCAAGCTCAGTTACTCTTCTTGGAGCGAGTCGCAGCAAATTCACACGCTCTGTATAAGAATTAACTATCATAGAATATAAAAAACGCTCAAAATTTAGTTGTTGAGCGTTTTTATTTTAATGATTTACTTCTTTTTTACGTAAATAGCATAAATTGCAATTGCAATTCCGCCAACCGGGTAAAATAGTTCAGCCGAGTCCCAATTATTTGTAATAAAACTGTAAGTTAAATAAATTGCTGTTATTGAAAGCATTGTTATTGCCGCAAAAAATCCTATTTTTGAATCTTTTTCTTCATCTTTATTTTCGATTTCATAAAAGTTATTAATTTTCGAAAAAATAGAATTTCCATAAGTTGATGCTGAGATTCCAATTCCTAATAGGGCCATAAATATAGCATTAGCTAAATTAATACCAAGATCAGAAAAATGATAAATTATTTGATGAGTTGCTATAGCTGTAAAAATGGTTGATGCCAGTGCCATAGCGCTGCTATTTTTAATATTTTTGGCTTGTCTGATTTCATTTTTTGAAAAAAATTTGTCAATTTTTATATTATAATCAAGTAGGCTTTCAATTTCTGAATTATCGAAATTTTTAGCTAAAATTAGTAGGGGAACTGATATTGCTAAGGATAGCATTAAGCCAACCCCTGCTAAAACATTAAAGCTTGCTGTTGATCCTAAAAAATATGCTGCTATTGCAAGGCCGGCAAAAAGAATAAACATACCAAGCGCACGAATTAGCGCAATTTTTTGATATGATTTCTCATATTCTTTTTTGTTAAAATTAGCTTTTTTGGTTGAAATTTCGCCGGTTAGTTCATCTAAACTAATTTCGAAAAGTTCGCCTAAAGCAATAAGTTTTTCAAGCTCGGGTGAAGATTTTCCACTCTCCCAAGCTGAAATTGATTGTCGCGAAACACCAATTTTATCGGCAAGTTGTTCTTGTGAGATATTTTTCTCGGCTCGTAATTTTTGTAAATTCTGACTAAACATTTTTTGTCCTTTCATATTAATTATTATACATTAATTATATAAAAAATGCTCATTTGCGACTACCAAGTTTTCTTGAAAATTGCTAATTTTGTTGCCAATATTTTTAACAAAACAGATTGATTTTGTGTTAAATTTGCTTGATTTAGTCGATAATATTCTAATATATAATGAATTTACTAAATTTATTTTTTGAAAAAAT
>CALHCA010000008.1 GCA_937930585.1 uncultured bacterium | reverse complement strand
CGAAACAAACAATAAATATAAAATCACTTTTGAAGTGGACCCAGGCAAGAAAAAAGTAGTTAGCGAGCTTCGAAAAGCCGTCAAGTCTGCCGAAGAAGTTTGGCTTGCAACCGATGAAGACCGCGAAGGTGAAGCAATTGCGTGGCATCTTTGCGAAGTTTTGAAATTAAACCCAAAAACTACCAAGCGAATTGTTTTTCACGAAATTACTAAGAATGCAATTGAAGAGGCAATTAAAAATCCACGAAAAATCGACATGAAAATGGTCGAAGCCCAACAAACTCGCCAAACTTTGGATTGGCTGGTTGGTTTTGATTTAAGTCCTGTTGTGTGGCGAAAGGTCCCAGGCGGTAAAAGTGCGGGTCGCGTGCAGAGCCCAGCAGTTAAATTACTTGTAGAACGCGAGCGTGAAATTGAAAAATTCGGCGCAAAAAGTTCGTTTAAAATTACTGGGGAATTTATTGTACCAAATTCTGGTGAGACCCTAAAAGCTGAACTTAATAAAAAATTCGAAACCGAAAAGGCTGCAACTGATTTTCTCGAAAGCCTAAAGACGGCCAGCTTTAAAGTTGCAAACGTTTCAAAAACTCCTGGCACCCGCAACCCAAGCGCGCCATTTACAACTTCAACTCTTCAGCAAGAGGCTAACGCACGGCTTGGATTTTCGGCCAAAAGCACAATGGCTGCCGCACAAAAACTTTATCAATCTGGTAAAATCACCTATATGCGAACCGACAGCGTAAATTTGAGTGGATTCGCAATTAAATCCAGTGAAGAATTTATCAAGAAAACTTTCGGCGAAAAATACCACAAAGCACGTAATTTTGCCACAAAATCAGCTGCAGCACAAGAAGCGCACGAGGCGATTCGGCCAACTGTAATAGCGAATGAAAAAGCTTCAACTAGTCAAGATTTACAAAAGATTTACACGCTGATTCGAAACCGCACACTTGCTAGCCAAATGGCACCGGCAAAAATCAAAAAAACTACTGTTAAAATTGAAATTTCTAGTCAAGAAAATTATTTCGAAGCTAAAGGCGAAATAGTTGTTTTTGATGGGTTCTTGAAAGTTTATTCTAGCGGAAAGAAAGATGAGTTCTTGCCAGAACTTACAAATGGCGACAATTTAAATTTTAATGAAATTATCGCAAAAGAAGTCTTCTCGCGTCCACCAGCTCGCTATACCGAAGGTTCTCTTGTCAAAAAACTTGAAGACTTAGGAATTGGCCGCCCATCAACTTATGCTACAATTCTAGATACAATTCAAGCTCGTGGCTATGCTCTGAAAGGCGAAGGAGAAGGAAATCCGCGCGATGTGATTCAAATTTCACTTTCGAAAAATAAAATTAACCGCGAAGTTATTCAAGAAAAAACTGGTTCAACTAAAGGAAAACTACTGCCCACTGCGAGTGGCGAGGTTTTGAGTGATTTTTTGAACGATTATTTTAACCAGGTTGTTGATTATGGCTGGACAGCAAACCTCGAGAATGACTTTGATAAAATTGCTGTAGGTGAAGAAAATCGCCTTGAAGTTCTTGATGATTTTTACAAGCCCTTCCATAAATTAATTATGGATTCGGGCGAAATTGATCGCAATGCTGTAGCTCCCGCTCGCGAAATTGGAATTGACCCAAAAACTGGACGAAAAGTTTTTGCACGATTTGGCCGTTTTGGGCCAATGATTCAGCTTGGCGATAATAAAGTTGAGGGCGAAGAAGTTAAATTTGCGCCGATGCCGGCTGGCGAAAAAATTGAAACCGTATCGCTCGAAAGTGCTTTAAAAATGTTTCTTTTGCCACGAAAAGTTGGCAAAAC
>CALHCA010000007.1 GCA_937930585.1 uncultured bacterium | reverse complement strand
AAAATGTCGCGACACGATGTTCGTTCCCTTTTTGGAATGGTACTACAAGATACGTGGTTGTTCAATGGCACAATTGCCGAAAATTTGGCTTACGGAAAGCCGGATGCTACTCGTGAAGAAATTATTGAGGCCGCAAAAGCTGCTCATGCGGATCACTTTATTCGAACTTTACCGCAAGGATATGACACAGTTATTTCTGAAGATATCGATAACATTTCAGCTGGTGAAAAACAGCTTCTAACAATTGCGCGCGCAATTTTGGCAGATTCGCCAATGTTGATTCTTGATGAAGCGACCAGTTCTGTTGATACGCGAACGGAAGCCGCTATTCAATCAGCTATGGATAATCTAACACATGGCCGTACAAGTTTTGTGATTGCACACCGCCTTTCAACAATTCGAAATGCCGATTTAATTCTAGTGCTGGAACACGGAAACATTGTTGAGCAAGGCTCTCATAAAGAGTTACTTTCGAAAAATGGCACTTATGCGAAACTTTACAATTCGCAATTTGCGGAATAAAATTCGAAAAAGAAAAAAAGCCCGATCGTTTCGGGCTTAATTTAAAAATATGAAAGTTGGCTATATATTGCAGTTTCGTTAACCATTTGCTTAGAATCTGATCTTTCAGCAGCTCTTTCAGCGAAAACACTATTCAAATAGTTGAACATATTACTCATTTCCGCATGACTGTATTGAGTCAAAGGCCACAATTCTTTAATTTTTTTAAAGAATTCTCTCTTTTTTCTAACAGGGATGCGAAAAACCTGTGCATAAGTAAGCCAAAAGATTAATTCTTTGGAGTCATTTTTATGATATGCTTTCTCAAGGTTATCTGCGACTTTAGATTGTGATATTTTTGACATCACTTTTTCTTCAAGGCACTTACCGATCCCAGCGAGATTTTCTTGGTTTTGGGTCTTAACCCAAGTAATTACATTGGCCATATTTTTTGGCCTCCTTTTCTGAAAAATATTCGCAAAAAGCCAACTTTTAAAATACGAGCCAAAAGCTCACTTTTTACAGTTGAAGCTTTTAACTTACTATTATTCTATCATAAAAAAGCTTTTTTGTCAATACTCAGTAGAAAATTTTTCAAAAACTCTTCACTTTTCGAAATTTTTATGTTAAAATAGTTTCATACGGGCATAGCTCAGTTGGTAGAGCACAGGTCTCCAAAACCTGGTGTCGGGAGTTCGAGTCTCTCTGCCCGTGCCAAAATTATCTCATCATAAATTATACACACACCAAAAATGGTGTTTTTTAGTTTATGGTATTAAAAATGAAACTTTATTTTATAGATTTTTTAGTTTTGCCAAATTAATTTCACTACTGTTCTAATATTTAGAATTTTACAAAAAATAAAATTTCAAAAATTTAAGAATAATTCTCGCCAACCTTTTCGAAAAGTGTTATAATATTCTTATGTCTATAATCGATAAAGAGTTTGGTGAAATTAAAATTCGAAAAAATAAACTCGCCCGCTCGGTGAAACTTTCTGTTGGTGTTGACGGAAATTTACGCGCATCAATTCCCTATTATTCGCCGGAATTTGCAGTTCAGCGTTTAATTAATCATAATCGCACGCAAATTCGCGAAATGCTTTCTTTGCATAATGCTAAAAATCTTTATAAAAATGGTGATTTAATTGGTAAAACACACACACTTTTTTTGCGAAAATTTTCGGGCGAAGAAATTAAAATTTCGTTTGACGGCAACCAGATTTTAGTGCAAATTCCGCAAGAGTTAGCTTTCGAAAATCCACTTGTTCAATCAGAAATTCGCAAAACTGTATCAAAAATTCTTCGAAAGCAAGCTAAGGCGTATTTACCTCGCCGAATTGATTTTTTGGCAGAAAAATATGGTTTTAGCTTTAAAAGATTGCGTTTTTCGCACACGGGTACACGGTGGGGTTCATGCTCTTCTAGTGGAACAATTTCTTTAAATATTGCGTTGATGAATTTACCACACCATTTGATTGATTATGTGATTATTCACGAGCTTTGCCATACGCGGCAAATGAATCATTCCGCAAAATTCTGGGCGGAAGTTGCGAAATATTGCCCCGATTACAAAAAATATGTAGAAGAAATGAAACAATTTACACCGATTATTTAACTCATCGCTATACTTTAATTTTGAAAAATCCATCAAAGTTAAAAAATAGTTAAAAATGCTTGCGCTTTTTTGTGCAATTTGATAGAATAGTTGTATATAGATTAAAACAAAAGGTAGACGATGAAAATATTAATGCTCGGGTGGGAGCTTCCTCCACATAATAGCGGTGGTTTGGGTGTAGCTTGTTTTTACATGGCTAAGGCACTTGCAAATAGTGGCGCTGATATTGAATTTGTCGTTCCGTATAAAGACAAACATACCGAAATTGATTTCATGAAAGTATTGAATGCTACAAATTTCTCTGAAATTCATAAATTTGGTGCTGGGGCTTACGATTCTCTGCACTGGGCGCGTTCAAGTCATAACGCTAGTAATTTTCTATCAGATATTCGTTCGATTCAAGCTGAATACTGCAATTTTATCCGCAAATATTTAAGTAATCCAAAAAATAAACCAGATGTGATTCACGCACATGATTGGTTAACTATGGAGGCCGGAATTCTTGCCAAAAAACTTACTGGCGCGCCATTAATCACTCATATTCACGCTACCGAATTTGATCGTTCAGGCGGAGTTTTTGGCAGCCAAGAAATTCATGATATTGAATACGCTGGAATCTGTGCATCCGACAGAGTCTTTGCAGTTTCGAAAAATACCCGAAATATAATTATTGAGAAATATCAAATTAAGCCCGAAAAGGTTGAAGTAGTCTATAACGCAATAGAAACTTCAACTCTAGCCGATCCGCAAGATTACGATGAGCAAACCTACCGCTATCTTGAATATCTAAAATCACAAGGATACACTGTAGTAATGACTCTAACTCGCTTTACAATTCAAAAGGGTCTAACTTTTTTGATGCAAGCGGTAGCCGAGGCTATTTCGAAAAACCCAAAAATTGCCCTTCTGCTTGTTGGAGATGGTGAGCAGCGTAATGAACTTATTAAAATGGCGAGTGATTTTGGAATTTCGAATAAGATTTTCTTCACAGGATTTTTGCGTGGTGATAAATGGCGTGACGCTTATGGCGTGGCCGATGTTTTTGTGATGAGTTCAGTAAATGAGCCTTTTGGTCTAACAGCTTTAGAGGCAGCTCATTTTAATAATGCATTAATAATTTCGAAACAATCTGGTGTGGGCGAGGTTCTTAAAAATATTTTGCGTTATGATTTTTGGGATACAGAAAAACTTACAAATCAAATTTATGAGGTTTCAACTAATAAAGATCTTTTACAGAGCTTAAAAAATGGAGTTCAAAAGGAGTACGATCGGATCTCTTGGAGCGATATT
>CALHCA010000006.1 GCA_937930585.1 uncultured bacterium | reverse complement strand
GAGCCGAAGCTCACTAGCCCCTCAAGCTAGCGCGTCTACCAATTCCGCCACGCGCGCAAAACCATTTTAATTATACCAAAACTACGGTGTCTTGTAAAGAGTTGATTTTGAAGCAGACCAATATATTACATCTGCATATCTATTAACCTCTGTTACAAAAGTATTATTTGCTGAATATGCCTGAACTGATTTTCGAAAAACATAACTCGTTTTAGTCTGGCCAAGGCCAATGGCGACCGCATTAGCTAACCAACGTTGAGTAAATTTAGTTATTTGTAACTTTTTCTCATTCGAGCTTTGAGCGGTTCTTGAATTCAGCAAAAGATCATCTGCGACAACATCACTATAATTTGAAAAGTTTAATCCTTTTCGCCCAGATTGCGAAGAATGCCAAAAGGCATAAATATCAGGATCAGCGCCAAGATCAATCTCGTAGACCAAGATACTATAGTTTCTTGGCTGAAGTATTGATTGAACAAAAGCCCCAGTTTTATCATTTTTATCAATTACCGTTAATTTTACATCAAATCCGAGTTTTTTGAGCTGACCCTCAATTTCTTCGGCAGCTTTCTTATAGTTATAGACACTAGTTGTTGAGATATTTAAAATAGCTTTCTTACCATCTTTTTCTAATATGCCATTCGAGTTTTTCTTCCAGCCAGCTTCATCTAATATTTTTTGTGCTTGATCGAAATCATATTTAGGAACGCTCAAATCTTTAGTATTCAAAAACTGATTCAAAGTTGGAAAATCAAGTTTATCAACAAATTCCATTTCTTTTCGAACTTTCAAAATATCAACCCCAGTTTGAATGGCTTTTCGAACCTTTAAATCTTTCAAAACTGAATCAGAATTATTCAAAAAAGCATAAATTCCACGATTAACATTAGTTTCTCGAGATTTTAATTTGTCCCGCTCAGATTCTGAAAATTCACTAATTTTAAGACTTGGCGATGCAACAATCTCACCAGAGATCAAAGCATTTTTAAGCTTAGTCCCATCTTTAAAGGCAATAATATCAAAGTTATCAATATAGGCCTCACCCCTATAATATCGCTTGTTTTTAACTAATGAAATAGTAGTTTTATCACCATCATCCTGAACAGATTTAAAATTAAATGCACCAGAAGTTATCGGGTTCTTCGAAAAAGCACTTTCGCGGATCTTCTCTACTTGAATATCTTTTAAAATATGCTCTGGCAATATTGAAAAATTAAAACTATACAAAACAGAAGAAGAACTTGACGGCACTTTAACACTAAACTCATAATCACTATTTTTCGAAATCTCAACGTTTTTCCAGGCTTTAAAACCAGAAGGATTAATTGATTGCTCCCTCAATAGTTTTATAGTGAAAATTACATCATTAGCTGTTATTTTTCGGCCATCAGACCAAACGGCATTGTTCCGCATTTTAATTTTAAAGTTTTTATAATTATCAGATGTCGAAACACCTTCAGCTAAATCGCCCTTCAAATTTCCCGTTTCATCAATATCATAAAGACGAGAAAAAGCAATTTGTTCGAAAGATTTTTCAGTATCAGTTGAGGTAAATAATGGATTCAAGGTTTTAACTTCACCCAAAATTCCTTCTGAATAAGTTCCTCCTCTATAAAAAATATCCTCACTATAGTTTTTAGTGCTTATTCCACGAAAAATACCAACAGAAAAAATCAAAATAGAAACGACACAGATCCAAGAAATAACTATTTTTCGAACATTCGATAAATTCTCAAAACGGCCAAAAAACATTTTTTTAGTGTGAGAAGTAATAGCTTTTTCAACTAAATCTGCCCTTTCGGCTAAAGTGAACTTATTGTCAAAAGTCTGAATCGTTTTATTTCCTGAATTCTGGCTTCTATTTTTTTTAGAAACAACAGAAACTCGTCTAACCTTTTTAGGGTTATTTTTAAAATCCATTAAAGCTCCTTTTTATTTAGGTAAAAGCAAAGTTGTAAGAATTGATGCAACAAAAATAAATGCAAAAAAGACTGTTGCTCGAAAAATACTCTTTTCAACACCGCGTCGCTCAGTATAAAGCTCACCAGAGGCCCCAAATCCCGCCCCTAAAGTTGCTCCTCGTTGCTGCAAAAGCACTAAAATCATCATTAGAATACCAGAAATAACAGTTGAAAACTGTAAAATAATATCAATATTCACTATAAAATCTCCTTTTCATCTTCAATTCTTAAAAATTGGCTCAAACTATAATTTAGCAAACTCATAGCTGCTCCCACAATCACAGAATTCCAAAATCCCATTGAAATATTTGGTGCTAGAAGTATCGAAATCCAAACAATCATACCATTAACTATCAGTGTAAAAAAACCAAAAGTCAAGATAATCATTGGAAGTGATAAAATTGTAAGAATAGTTTTAAGTGTGCTATTCACAATCGAAAAAATCAAACCAGCAAGAAAGAAAGTTCCCGCACTGTGGTTGCTAACATTTCCAAAAATAGAAATTAAAATCCATAATAAAAAACTATTTAAAAACCACCGATTTATAAATTCTATCAACTGCTTCTTCACATATATTATTTTATCATATTTTAGCAATAAAAAAAACACCTTTTGGTGAATTTTCTAATATATTGGAGGGTCTGATGGGGCTTGAACCCATGACACCCTGCTTAAAAGGCAGGTGCTCTAACCAGCTGAGCTACAGACCCACTTGCTGAATACATACTAAAGTATATATCAATTATTTTTAAAAGTCAAGGGTTTTTCTCAATTTTCTTAAATTTAAATGAGGTTATACTTAAAACAGAAAAAATAACTCCCACCAGAATAACCCAACTAGCCCATTTTTCAAGCGGCTGCGAAATACTTTTCGAAAGTAAATCTGGTAAAAAAACTTTCTCGAAATATGAAAGTGATACCAGATATGTAAAAATTGCTGAGAATACAGAAGAAAGTATACTAAAAAGCCATTTTTCTTGTTTTGGATTTTTCGCTAAAACTATTAAAGCTGGAGCTAAAATTAGAAATAAACCAATGATTCCGCTTAAAGTTGACTCTGGAATTACTAAATTTGAAGTTGTTAAAAAATTAGTAATATCTTTATTCCAATATCTATTTAAAACAATCCCCGAGAGAACGATAAGATTAAAATAGCCCATTTTACGCCGAGAGAGTGTTAGAAAAATAAAAAGAATTACAATAAAAATAATTGTTGTCATGAAAATATTATAGCATAAGCTCTAAGGATGCTCAAATTATTTTATAAAAAATAAAATACCTATACCAATATATTAAGAATTAAAATTAATACCCCTATAAAATAGCCAGGTTATTAAATAACCCGGCCAACTATTTAGAATAATGATTTTTTAGATTTTTTAAATTCCAACAAAAGTTCTTTTTGCTTTTTCGAAAGCTTTGTAGGAGTTTCAACAATAATTGTCACAATTTGAGCACCTCTTCTTTCAGTTCGAAGGTGAGGTACACCGTGACCTGAAAGCTTAAAATCAGTATGACTTTGCGTTCCTGCTGGAATTTTCATCGTTAACGGACCGTCAATTGTTTCAACTTCAATTTCAGCACCAAGAGCCGCATCGATCATTGAGATTCTCTCTTCACTGAGAATTAAATCACCTTCACGTGTAAATTTTTTATCAGCTTTAACATAAATATTTACATATAAATCACCTTTTTCGCCACCTTTAATTGCTTCACCACGACCAGAAAGCCGAATTGTTGCACCATCATCAATTCCTGCTGGAATTTTAAGCTTTACAGTTTGCTTTTTACGCAAAATGCCAGCGCCACGGCAAACTGAACAATTTTGCTTTGGAGTTTCACCCCGACCATCACAAGTTGGACAAGTCACAGTTTGCTGAATCGGACCAAAAAGAGTTTGAGTGGCACGAGTTTGTTGACCACTTCCATTACAGTCTGGACATTTTTGCATTCCATGGCCAGGCTCCGCACCAGAACCATCACAATGTTCACACTCATCATCTAGATTTAATGAAATTTCAGTTTCAGTTCCAAAAACTGCCTCTTTAAAATTCAAGGTTAGATCTACTTCAACATCGCGACCTTTTTTAGTTTTTGAACCGCGGCTATTCGAAAATCCACCGCCAAAAATTCCGTCAAAAATATCGCCAAATCCGCCACCAAAATCAAAATTAACATTCTGGCCCGAAAATCCGCTAAATCCTTCAAAAGGATTTCCACCAGAGAACCCGCCGGAATTTCCACCAACTCCTGCGTGGCCAAACTGGTCATATCTCTGGCGTTTTTCTTTATCTTTTAAAACTTCATAAGCTTCATTTACTTCTTTAAAAGCCTTTTCATCACCCCCTTTATCTGGATGAAGCTCAACTGCTTTTTTTCGAAAAGCCTTTTTAATTTCATCAGCACTGGCGTCTTTTTTTACACCTAAAATATCATAATAATCTGTTTTGCTCATATAATATATTATAGCAAATTAGCACTTGAAGTGCAAGAGTGCTAATTATTATTTTCTATATTTTTTAGCCGAAATTCCAGCCAGTTTCTTTGTTTTCATTTTGATTATTTTGATTAAAACTTTCCATACCCTGTATTATATCACCCGACCAGTTTTTCATCAAAAACTATTCCGCTTTTTTCGAATTTTCCTTAATTACGCTTTCAATATAACTGTTTAAATTATTGTCAATCCGATGAATTTCGAAAGTTAAATAAGCCAACCACCCAAAGATGATTACCACCAAAACAACAGCGATAAGTTTTTTATCATTTTTATTAATAAACTTCATATAAATCCTCAATTAAATAGCTCACCCTTATAAGCTATTTTACAGTAACCGCAACCACATCGTGCGAGACATAAATATTTCGAGTAAACCTAATATTTATTTTACCAAATATCGTTCTATAGTAAAAAACTCCTGAAACCTGAACCGTAGTTCCCCTATCGATCTTTAATCTTGTTGCTAAAAATCTCTCCATTGTTGAACAGTATTCCAACTAAAGAATGCACTATCAGCAAAACTATTATCCAGATGAAAAGCAACATCACTAGTATCAGCTTTAGTAGCAGAAGAAAAACCGAAAATAAAACAATTACTACGGTAATAAATATATTTTTAACCGTAGTAAATATCTTTTTAACAACCATAGATTACCTCTTTCTAAAAGTGCAAGCCTTGGGTGAGCGTCATTTAATTATAATAAATAAAATTGAAAAAATCAATGCACAAAAAATGCCCAGTTCAACCTGAGCATTTTTACTTTTCGAAAGGTGGATTTTCGAATTATTTCTTGTCAATAACTTCGCCTTCAACTGGCTCGTCATTATCTTTTTTGTGAGAAGTTTTAGCTTTATCACCAGCTTCACTCGCATTTTCTGCACTTTGGGCTTGATACAATTTTGCACCAATTGGCATAATTGCATCTTGAAGATCTTTAGTAGCTTTTTCAAGTTCATCTTTAAAGCTATCTGTATAATATAGATAAGAAGTACTTGTTAAAATATCTGTTACAAATAGTGTTGTAGCATAAAAATCTCCTGCTTTTTTTACACTTTCTAAAGCATCTTTTAAGAATGGTTGTTTTTCTTTTATTGCATCCATTCCTGTAACAAATACTTGACCTACCCCTATTAGATAATCATCCATTGTAAATCTCTTGAAGTCTTGAGTAACTATATCTTCTGGATCTTTATCACTTAAATCACTACCTTCTTTAAACATTTCTAAAGCATATTCTTCATAATTAATATCTAACTCTTTAGCAAGTGTATGAACTACTTCTTCATCTGTTTTAGTAGTAGTTGGACTCTTTAAGCAAAGAGTATCTGATAATATTGCAGATAACATAATTCCTTTAATATCTATAGGTATATTTATATTTTGTTCTTTATACATTAAATATAAAACTGTACAAGTAGATCCAAGAGTCATACATCTTAAATTAATAGGTTTATCTGTTGATACATTACCTAATTTATGATGATCTATTAT
>CALHCA010000005.1 GCA_937930585.1 uncultured bacterium | reverse complement strand
CAACAAAATAAAGAAGTTCGTGAATTTTGGCAAAATAAATTTAAGCATATTTTGATTGATGAGTACCAAGATACGAACGCTGCACAATATGCAATTATTAAAATGATTGTGAATGCTGAGCGAAATATTTGCGTGGTCGGCGATGATTGGCAGAGTATTTATTCTTGGCGTGGCGCAGATTTTACGAATATTTTAAATTTCGAACGTGACTATAAAGGTGCGAAAGTGATAAAATTAGAACAGAATTATCGCTCAACTGAGAATATTTTGAACGCTGCACACAATGTGATTTCGAAAAATCGCAATCGGACAGACAAAAAACTTTTCACTGAGCTCGGTAAAGGTGAGCCAGTTTTGGTGCAAAGCGCAAGAGATGAGAGTGAAGAAGCCACTAAAATCGCAGGGCAGATTTTTAGTTTTAAAACTGTTGGCGCACGAAAATTTAGCGATTTTGCAATTCTTTATCGCACAAATGCGCAAAGTTATAATTTTGAAAAAGCGATGATTCGTTTTCAGATTCCATATAAAATTTTTGGCGGAACACGTTTTTACGACCGCAAAGAAATTAAAGATATTTTAGCATATTTGCGCGTGATTTACAATCCGCTCGACCGTGTAGCTTTTGAGCGAATTGTAAATGTACCAGCACGCGGTTTAGGCGCGGTGAGCCTTTCGAAATTCTTAGACTGGCAAAATTCGAACGGTTTGGATTTGATTTCGAGCCTGCTTCAAGCAAGCGAACTTTCAACTTTAGCCTCACGAGCAAGAAAATCTTTAGAAAATTTGGGTGAAATTTTTAGAGAATGTCAAATTCTAAGCGAAAATTCTTCAAACCCGAGCGAAATTATTGAACGAATTTTGGAACGCACAAATTATGGCAAGAACGAAAAATTAACTGAAAACGAAGCAACCGAACGCAGTGAATACCTTTCCACATTAGTGAGTGAGGCAAAAAACTACGCAGATTTAGTAAGTTTTTTGGAGGATGCAGCACTAATGAGTTCAAGCGACGCACAAAGTGGCGATGAGGTAAATTTAATGACACTTCACTCAGCAAAAGGCTTAGAATTTCCAGTCGTGTTTCTTGCTGGAATGGAAGAAGGCATCTTTCCGCATAGCCGAGTTTTTGACTCGGGAGAAGATGATTTAGAAGAGGAGCGTCGCCTTTGCTACGTGGGAATGACGCGCGCACGAGAAGAATTAATTTTAAGCTATGCTGAATCACGAGCAGTTTTTGGGCAAAGAAATTATTCCAGCCCGAGCCGATTTATTACAGATGCCGAATTAGAATTACCGAAAAAAGATTTTGGTGGATGGAATAATTTTTCAAATGATTACGAAGATGATTTTAGCCAAGAAGTTTCTTTTGATGATTTTTATTATGATGAAGCAGGATTACAAATTGGCGACCGCGTAAAAAGTCCAGCTTTTGGCGCAGGGAAAGTACTTGAAATTGATGGAATGGCAATTGAAATTCAATTCGAAAATGGCAAAATACGTAAATTAAACGCCGAATTTGCACGTCTTGAAAAGCTCTAAAAAATTTGACCTTTCAGGTTTTATTTGCTAAAATAGATTTAATAATGCGAGTTTTACAACCAATTTATTTTTACAAGAAACAGATCACAATTGCGGGATTTATCTCGCTTGGATTTTT
>CALHCA010000004.1 GCA_937930585.1 uncultured bacterium | reverse complement strand
TGAAATTTCAAAAAAAGAACGGATTCTGACACTCGAACATCAAAGTTCCCGATTTTATCGTCGGGCTGCTGCTTCACTATGGAATTATAGAAGCGATGGAATTTTTCTTTCAAGTAAAACGCCGACTGAGAGGTTTTATATGAAAGAAATATTTCGTCTGAAGTGTTCATTAATCTTCACTAATGTTTTGATTGCTTTCGAAAAAATCAAATCTCGTTAAATTTTGACCGTATGTATTTTTGTGCGGTTTTGCTTTTTCAAGCGAAACATGCTACAATAAAGCTTATGAAAATTGCAATTGCTTCTGATTTATTCTGGCCGATGATTAATGGAATTTCGGTCTTTTCGAAAAACCTGGCCGAACGAATGACGGCTCGTGGACACGAAGTTGTCGTCTTTGCGCCAAGTCAAACTGGTGAATATTATGTTGAAGAAGTTGACGGCTACCGCGTAGTTCGTTTAAGTTCTACCAACTTCCCTTTTTATCCAAACCAAACCGAAACTCTGCCTGAGCCTCGTAAAATTGTGGGTGGCCGAATTACTGTTCCACGGATTTACCTTCATAATGGATATAGGCTTTCTCTTTTGCCAATCCGTGAAATCCGCAAATTTTGCAAAGAAAATAATTTTATGCCAGATGTTTCGCATATTCAATTGCAACTTTTTGTGGGCCAGGCGATGATTGATTTTTCGCGAAAGCATAATATTCCGGTAGTGATCACTAATCATTCCAGCCCCGAAAACTTATTCGATAATTTAAAGATGCTTGCGCCATTATCGCCGATTATTAATCGGACAGTTTTACTTTATACTAAACGCTTTGCGCTTCAGGCTGATTATGCTACGATGCCAACTCAGCAAGCGATTGAGCGCCATTTTCGAAATCCAGAAAAAGCCAAAATGCCGATTGAAGCTGTTTCGAATGGTATTGATTTAAGCCGATTTACTCCTGAAAAACCTCCAAAAGAATTTTTAGAAATAAGCGATAAGCATAATTGCCCTATTTTGACTTCAACTCTTTCTTCAAATGAGCTGGCCTTACGCCTCTTACGAATCCTATCGAATACCTTTGCACCTAAAATTTCAATCCATGGGGTCTTAGTTGAAGTTTTCGGCCTAGGCATTCTCATAATGGGCAGCTCAGGAGTCGGAAAAAGCGAAACAGCCCTTGAGCTCATCGAAAGAGGACACCGCCTCGTAGCCGACGATGTAGTCGAAATCTCCTGCATAAACGGAAACACCCTTGTAGGCCGCGGGGCAAATAAGATTATAGGCCATCACATGGAAATCAGAGGCTTGGGTATTATAAATATACGCCAACTTTACGGTATAGGTGCTATACGGGAAGTAAAGCAAATTCAGCTGGTTGCAAAGCTTGAAGAATGGGATGCCGAAAAGGTTTATGATAGATTGGGAACTGAGGAACTGACAACGGAAATTCTTGATGTTAAAATTCCTCTCTTGGAAATACCGGTTAAACCCGGAAGGAATGTGCCGATTA
>CALHCA010000003.1 GCA_937930585.1 uncultured bacterium | reverse complement strand
GTTCCACTACCAGGATATGAAAATATAGAGGTGTCAAATCAAAAGTTAACACTAACTGGAGGGTTAAATTATCACACACAGAGGTTGGAAATAAAGAATAGGCAAAATAAATATACTTTCAAGATCAATTAAAAACTAAATTAAATAAAGGATTATTCATTTATGATAATCCTTTATTTTTCATTATATATTTAGTTTTAATTAATCCGTAATCGTTAGACGTTTTATCTGTGTCGTACCTAAATCTAAAATCACCACCATCAAAAGTATTAGCAATAGCTTTAGAATGATCTTTATTTTTTTCGTACAAAACTGCAACAACTCTAAAGTCGGTAGAATTAAAATTGTCTAAAGAAATCTTAATATTAAATACTGAACTATCTGAAGAGACCTTTATATGACCGCTGTCATACACTCTACCACCTCTACCTTCATCTTGAAGAGTATAAGCAATATATAATTCAGCATCACCGCCATACGAATATTCTATATCAGCATCAAAATATTCACCATGATGAATAATTGATTTATTCCCAACGATTTTAATTGAAGAAGAATCATTATCAGTAGTAGAACTATGAGTATTGCGCGAATTAAGTGTATCTAGGTTGGAAGCTATATATTTCTCAGCAACCTTTTCAACATCACCAGATTCACTTATCATACCATCTGCAATAAAAATAGCATTATTACAATATTTTTTAACATCCGCCATTGAATGTGTAACTAAGATAACAGTTTTAGTTTTATCTTTCTTGATATTTTCGAAAAAATTATTACATTTACGTTGAAAAGCTTCATCACCAACTGCTAAAACTTCATCTAATACCAAAATATCACCTTGAGCTTTAATTGCGATTGAAAAAGCCAAACGAACTTGCATTCCACTAGAATAATTCTTTAATTTCTGATCCATAAATTCTTCAAGTTCAGCAAATTCCACAATTTCATTATACATCGCAGAAATTTCTTCTTTCGAAAAACCAAGAAGCGCACCATTTAAATAAATATTTTCGCGGCCGGTAAGTTCCGGATTAAACCCAACACCAAGTTCAATAAATGGTACCAAGGCTCCATCAACTTTTACTGTGCCTCTTTCTGGTGTATAAATTTGTGAAATAATCTTTAAAAGAGTTGATTTTCCTGAGCCATTCCTTCCAACAATACCAAAAAAGTCACCTTTTTCAACTTTGAATGAAATATCTTTTAACACATGCTGTTCTTTATAACCCTTAATTCCTTTCGTCCAGTTCACAAAAGCTTGTTTAATGCCGTTAGCCTGTTCAGTTGGTAAACGAAAGCTTTTCGAAACATGTTTTACTTCTAAAGCGTATTTTCCCATTACATAATCTCCGCAAATTTTTTCGAATTTTTATTAAAATACCAAAGTCCAAATACTACTAATAAAGTTGTGATCAAAATTGGAATTAATACAAACCAATAATTTTCAAAAATTGTCCAGAAAGTTGGCGTTTCATGAGCAATCAAGTTGTGGCGAATATCTTGAATTGTAAGCGCAATCGGGTTAAGCATCATAATTTTCGCAATCGAAACTCCAAAAATTGAAACTTTTGTAACCATTGAAATTGGATACATAATTGGCATTGAATAGACCAAAATCTGCATAAAGACTTCCCAGATGTGTGAGATATCACGGAATTTAACATAAAGGGTCGACAAAATTAATGCTAAGCCAAAAGCTGTAGCGAAAAGAAGGATAACATTAAATGGTAAAAGTAAAACAGACCATTGGAATTTCACACCAGCAAAAATTGCAAAAGCCAAAACCACTAGTAGGTTAATCGAAAGTGAAATTAAAGCACTTACCATCGAAGAAATAATCACAATATATTTTGGAAAATTAATTTTTCGCATCAAATCACCACGAGCAACAATCGAATTCATTCCCAAAGTAACTGCTTCAGTAAAAAATCCCCAAAGAGACAAGCCAAGAAGTAGAGTTATTGCATAATTTGGAATTGAAGAGTCAGTAATTCGCAAGAATTTTACAAATATAAAATACATCACCACAAAAATCATAAGAGGTTTAAGAACTGACCATAAAATTCCTAGAGCCGAGCCTTGATACCTTAACTTAAAATCTGTTTTAACGAGTTCTATAAGCAAAACCCGATTCC
>CALHCA010000002.1 GCA_937930585.1 uncultured bacterium | reverse complement strand
TATAGTTCCTCTCGGGCTGATTTTGCGGAGGATACTGCCGTCCTCTGCAACAAGTGTAAGCTCATGCGGTGTTAAGTTTTTAATTTTAATTTCCATTTCATTCACCTCTCTCTCGCAAATGGTAACGAGGGAGTCTTTCTTTTTGCTTGAGCACTTTACTACTCAGCGAAAAGCTTTTAAAATATCTTTTTCAAAACTTATCGCCAAGTAGTAAGCTTGGTGAATGGAATGTTATAAAATAAACCCTTAAACTCAATTCTTGTAATATTCTATCACCAGTCACTTGACTAGCGAATAACTAAATTATAACATAATAATGGTAATAAGTCAATATTTTAATTAAAAATAGTTTGAAAAATCCCTAAAAAATGGTAAAATGTGGGGTATGATAACAACCATCGCGATTGGTAAAAAGCACGAAAAATGGGTTTTGAATGGAATTGAACTTTTCGAAAAACGGCTCAAAAAACCGTTTAATTTGAGCTGGGATATTTTGCCGCATTCGAATTTTGCTGAAGAAAAAGCGCGCGAAGAAGAAACACAGCGGATTTTAGCAAAAATTAAACCGAGCGATTTTGTGATTTTGCTTGACGAGCGTGGCAAAAATATTTCTAGCCCAGAGCTCGCCAAAATGCTTTCGAATGGATTTGTGAATTCGCAGAATTTTGTGATTGTGATTGGTGGAGCTTTTGGTGTGTCTGAAGAGCTTCGAAAGCGTGCGAATTTTGTTTGGAGTCTTTCGAAATTAGTTTTTCCGCATCAAATTGTGCGATTGATTTTGGTTGAACAAATTTATCGCGCGCAAGAAATTTCTTCTGGCGGAAAATATCACCACGAATAAATTATTTTTTGTGGAAAAAGCTGTGGAAACTCCTTGAAAATTCGAAAAAACTCGTCTGAAAGTATTTGCGAAAAATGGTGAAAAAATATATAATAGAATTACTATGGCGAAAAATGAAAAAGAGATTGTTAAACTTCGAAATTTAAAAAAGCGTTTTGGCGTTGGCGACGCTGAAAATTATGCTTTAAATGGTGTAAATTTAAGCATCAAACAGGGTGAATTTATTATAATTATGGGGCCTTCTGGCTGCGGAAAAACTACACTTTTAAACACAATTGGTCTTCTTGATCGTGCGACTGAGGGAGATTATGTTCTTGACGGGCAGAATGTTGCACGAATGTCGCGCCGCAACCAAGCGAAAATTCGAAGTGAAAAAATCGGTTTTATTTTTCAAAATTTCAACCTAATTCCCCGCCTAACCGTAATTGAAAATGTAGCTTTACCGCTAGTTTATAAAGGGATTGGGAAAGTTAAACGGCTCGAAAAAGCTTCAGAAGTTCTAAAACAATTCCACCTTAGTGAGCGTGAATTTTATATGCCGTGGCAACTTTCTGGTGGGCAAACCCAACGTGTAGCAATTGCGCGGGCGCTCGTGAATAAGCCTTCAATTATCCTTGCTGATGAGCCAACAGGAAATCTTGATTCGAAAAGTTCACATATTATTATGGAAGAGCTCGCTGAAGTTCATAAAAAAGGTAATACAATAATTATGGTAACGCATAACCCAGATTTAATGGCTTATGCAACACGAATTATTACAATGTTTGATGGTAAAATTGATACCGATACTAAGAAAAATCCTGTAAAAAAATCTTTAGAAAAAGATGAAAAGCTAAATACACTCGATAAAATTGAAAAAGTTGAAGAAAGAATCGATGAAATTAAAGAAGAATTGGGGGTTTAAATGAGTTTGCGAGTTTTAAAAACTAATATTGAAAATGCATTTGAATCGTTGCACGCCAACCGTTTGCGAACTTTTCTTACAATGCTAGGTGTGATGATTGGGATTTCTAGCGTTGTGATAATTTTTTCACTTTCGGGCGGGGTTAGCTCGATGATTTCGAATCAAATCATATCTGAGGGTGAATCTTTAGCGGTAGTTCGACCGAAAGAATTGACTGTAAATAATAAAAATGTTATTACAAATTTAGCAACTTCGCGAAATTTTACGCAGAGTTCAATTAAAAATGAAGATTTGGGCTCAATTTCGAAAGTGAAAGATGTTTTAGCTGTAGCACCGCTTGCTAATTTTTCAGCAAAAGTTAAAGGTGATGGAGATGAAAAATATGCAAATTTGCTGGCAACCAGCCCAAACCTTGACCAAACTGTAGGCTTGAAAGTTCGTGAAGGTCAATTCATTGCAGAAAGTGCCAATGCGAATACTGTTGTGATCGGTAATCAAATGGCGATTGATTTGTTTGGTACAACTCAGGCTTTAGGGAAAGAAATTACAATGAAAGGCGAAAAATTCATTGTAATTGGTGTTTTAGCTCATCAGAGTTCATCAATTAACTTTAGTAATGTTGATTTTAATAATACGGCGATTATTCCATATATAACTGCTAAACGAATTATTGGTGAAAATCTCCAAATTCAGCAAGTAAATATCCGTGTGAAAAGTGTTAATAATTTGAATCAAGTTCAGCAAGAAATTGAAAAAATAATGTTG
Source organism: uncultured bacterium (assembly GCA_937930585.1). Taxonomy (GTDB): domain Bacteria; phylum Patescibacteriota; class Saccharimonadia; order Saccharimonadales; family Saccharimonadaceae; genus Nanogingivalis. The sequence goes on along the minus strand of CALHCA010000002.1, from coordinate 7,027 downwards.
AAGAACCACAATGGTGAAAAGGATTTTGAAGTTCTAACTGGTAAAAATATTTCGCATCCATCAGATAAATTTATTGAGCTTTCAACATTTATTCTGGCGATTGTAGCAAGCGTTTCACTAGTTGTTGGTGGAATTGGTATTATGAATATTATGCTCGTAAATGTAAGCGAACGAACGAGAGAAATTGGTATTAGAAAAGCTCTTGGTGCAAATAATCGGCATATTTTGTTTCAATTTCTAACAGAATCGATGATAATTTCATTGAGTGGCGGATTTTTTGGCTATCTCATTGGTTATGCATTTTCTTTTGGAGTAAGTATATTTCTACCATTTAGCCCAATTATTTCTTGGCAAATTGCTGTTTTAGTTTGTGGAGTTTCGATATTAGTTGGTGTAATCTTTGGCCTTTACCCTGCCTTCCGTGCGGCTCGAAAAGACCCAATCATTAGTTTACGCCAATATCTATAAGAGTAGATAAAAAGAAAAAGTCGCTTAGAATGCGACTTTTTAGTTTCGAAAATTAAACGTTTGTTGGTGGAACACCGTTTGCTCCATTTGAACCACCACCTAAACCGGTTCCTGCACCGCCTAAGAATAGGCTAATGATAAAGTTAATAATTGCATAAGAAAGCATTGCAATAATTAAACCGATAATTGCGTAAAGAATTGTATTTTTTGCAGCATCAACCTTTTTCGAATCACCGTTTGATAGTATATAGCGTAAACCGCCATAAATTAACATTATAACGCTTAAAATTCCAACTGCAAAAAGCATCATATTCACCATTTGGGTGAAAATTCCAGTATTGCCTTCACCAAAAAGTTGAGTTGGAACACCTTCACCACGACCTTTGTCTGCCCCACCTTGAACACCACCACTAAATATTCCGCCAGTCGCAAAAGCATTTAATGCTAAAAAGGTTGCAGGAAATGTAGAAGCTACAAAACCACTAATTGAGATTTTCGAAACTTGTTTAAAATTCTTCATAATGGCTATATTATAGCAAAAAAAGTGATTTTTGTCAATGCTCTTGTGTTTTTTGGCAAAATTTGATAAAATAGAGATATTGGAGGATTACCCAAGTGGCTGAAGGGGACGGTTTGCTAAATCGTTAGTCTGGGGAAACCTGGAGCGGGAGTTCGAATCTCCCATCCTCCGCCAAATAAAAAAGCTTATTATAAAGACTAGCGATATCTAGTATTCTAAAATACATAAGCTTACATATATTATAAGTAAATTAAAAGACGGTTCGAATGAACTGTCTTTTTATATTTAGCTATTATTTAAAAGTATGAAAAAGCCTCACTATGAGTGAGGCTAAAAGTGCATAAATTCATACTGAGGTTTAGCCTGTGCTTCAGCAGTTTTTCTGCACTCTTCTCTAAGTTTTTTACAACTAGCAATCTCTTCTTTGAGACCGCTGATGATATCTCCTTCAAGTTCTCTCTCGATATATTCTATCAGAGAGTCTGGAATATGTAGAGGTTTAACTTTAACTCCTACATATTCAGATAGAGGCACCCAACCGTCTACAGGTGTAGATAGATAGCTTTTGTAATATGCTCTATCTATAGTTAGAAAGACATCGACACTATTGTAAGGGTGAATAAACTTTAATTTTAGCTTTATTTCTTGAGGAATATTCCCTACGACTATACTAAAGATTAAACCACCATCCATTTCTACTTTTTCTGCCTCAAGAGCTTTTTCAAACTCTTTTTCGGCCTTTTTGACCAAGATGTCCAAAATTATTTTATTCCTAAGCATAATGTACTCTTTTCTAGTAGTAGATATATGTATTATAATGAAAAGATTTTATAATATTAGTCAATTTCTACTACGCTATAATTATAACATAATTATAGAAATAAGTCAATATAGGGTAATTTTCAAAAAAATGAAAGGCCACTCATATTTTACGAGTGGCCTAGTGAGCAGAATTATTGTTTCACGCCTTTCATTGTAAGGTTTAATCTTCCCTTTTCGTCGATTTTATCTAGTTTTACCCAAATTTCTTGATTTTGTTTTAAAACATCAGTCACTTTTTCAGTTCGCTTTTCAGATATTTGTGAGATATGCAGCATTCCGTCAATTCCGGGTAGGATATTTACGAAAGCGCCAAAATCCTTGATCGAAACCACTTTTCCGTGGTAGATTTTACCAACTTCTGGCTCTTCAACCAAAGATTTAATCCAGTTGAGGGCTTTTTCGATTTGCTCGGCATTAGGGCTGGCGATTGTTATTAATCCATCTTCCTTGATATCAACTTCGGCTCCAGTTTCAGAAGTAATTTTATTGATTGTTTCACCACCTTTGCCAATAATTGCACCGATTTTATCGGGATTGATTTTGATTTTTTCGATTCGAGGCGCATATGGCGAAAGCTCAGCTTTTGGCTCAGAAATTACGCTCAACATATGGCGCAAAATGTGTTCGCGACCTTTGCGGGAAGTTAAAATTGCTTTTTCAAGAACCGAAACTGGCAAGCCATGAACTTTCATATCCATTTGTAGTGCGGTAATTCCATTTTTTGAGCCTGTACATTTAAAGTCCATATCGCCAGCAAAATCTTCTGCATCAGCAATATCGCTCAAAATATAAGGTGTTTCACCATCCATCATTAAGCCCATTGCAATTCCAGAAACCACATTTTTTATAGGTACACCAGCACTCATTAGCGCCATGCAGCTTGAGCAGGTTGCAGCCATTGATGTTGAGCCGTTCTGGCTCATAATTTCAGTTACGCTACGAATTGCATAAGGGAAATCTTCTTCGCTTGGTAAAACGGCTTCAAGTGCGCGCTGAGCAAGATATCCGTGGCCGATTTCACGTCTACCAGGGCTACCTAATCGACGCGGTTCGCCGACAGTGTAACCAGGCGCGTTATAGTGGTGCATATAACGGCGTTCAATTTCGTTAAATTCCATTGTATCAACCAGTTGCGAATATGAAAGTGGTGCAAGTGTTACGATATTCATTGCTTGAGTTACACCACGAGTAAATAAACTCGAACCGTGCGCACGTGGTAAAAAGTCGATTTCGCTTGAAAGCGGGCGGATTTCATCTAAAGCTCGCCCATCTGGTCGCTCACCATCTTCCACAATTCCCTTTCGAACGGCTTTATGAACCGTCAAAGTGAAAGCCTCGTCGTAATCTTTTCGGATTTCTTCATAAGCTTCTTCGCCGAATTTTTCAAGCATTTCTGAGTGGAATTTTTCACGAATTTCGGCAATATTTTGGTTATATTTTGGGTAGGCTTCACGAATCTCGGAGCCGAATTTTCCTTCTGTCCAAGCTTCAACTTCTTTCGAAATTTCTTCATCTGGCAAAATAAGCTCAAATTTTCTCTCTTCAAAATAACCCGCCTCGATATATTTGGCGCGAAGTTCATTCTGCAATTTAATTGCTGGTTGGAAGTTTTCGAAAGCCCAAGCAAGCCCTGCGATAATTTCTTCTTCGGGGACTTCATTCGCACCCGCTTCCACCATAGTAATTCCGCTTTCAATTCCGGCTACAACCAAATCAAGCGAGGAATTTTCGCGCTCCTCAGGATTTAGAAAGGCTTTAAACTCACCGTTTACTTTACCGATTCGAAGTCCAGCAACTGGTCCATCAAACGGCACGCCAGCTAGATGAAGCGCACTTGATGCTGCAATCATCGCAATCATATCTGGGCGAAATTCTGGATCGGCCGAAAGCACGGTTGTAACAACCTGCACTTCTTCGCGATAACCTTTTGGAAAGAGCGGTCGAATTGGTCGGTCAATCAAGCGCCCGATTAAAATTGCATCGTCTGAAGGCCGCCCTTCGCGCTTGATGAATCGTGAGCCAGAAATTCTTCCGCTGGCATACCATTTTTCTTCATAATCAATTGATAGCGGAAAATAATCTAGAGCCACCGGTTTCGAACCCAGTTGAACTGTTCCCAAAACTACGGTTTCGCCATATTTCGCGATTACGCTTACAGTTGAACGAAAACCAACTTTACCAACTTCTAGCGTTAATTTTCGTCCCAAAAAATCAGTGCTGACCGAAATCACACTTTTCCCTGTTGGGTTTATAATCATATTTTCTCCTTCTGCCAAATGAGTTGCAGGAATCTTCTTCGAAAAGGCTTTCGAAAATAATTTCTACCACACATTCAGCGTTAATTTTACTATTTCATTATAACATTTTTTAGTGAATTTAGCAAAAATAAAACCGCCCAGCATTTAAGCAAGGCGATTTTACGGCTTTTGAATTATTTTCGCAAACCTAGTTTAGAAACAACAGCTTTGTAGGCTTCAAAATCTTTTCGTTCAAGATATTTTAGAAGTTTTTTACGGCGACCAACCATTTGCATTAAACCGCGTCGAGCCATGAAGTCGTGCTTGTTTGATTTAAGGTGTTCCGTCACTTCTTTGATACGAGCCGTCAAGATTGACACTTGTGCCTGTGGCGAACCAACGTCATTCTTTGAAACCTGAGTCAAAGCGATTGCCTTCTCTTTATTCTCTTTAGTAATCATCTTTAAAATTTTATCATTTTTTAAGATTTTAGTCAAGAGTATATTATATTTTAATTACAATTATTTGTAATGTAAATATTAAAAAGCCCCGCACTAAGTCGGGGCTTGTATTTTTATTCATCTTTTCGCAACTTCTTTTTGAACTCTTTAGTGAATTTTTCCAGAACCCAGTCTTCGAGTTCCTTGTTAATCCAGTCTTTGAGCTTCTGTAAATCATCCCATTCGGACAATCTGCGCACTATAGGATAAGGATAGTGTTCTTCCCAATCTCCATTAGTGCAATAATGAAATACTTGGTGCGGGAGTAAACAAAGATATTCCTCCCACTGATCTTCATCTAAGTAAACTCTACCTCCTGCTGTTTGCTGTTGTAGACATATTTCGACTTTAAATCGACCATTTCCATAGAAGAAGTAGACGAAATCAAACTGACCAAATCTTATTTCATCGCATAGTTCTATGTGGTTCTGGTTGATAGTACTTAGAATAATCTTAAGTTTATCCTTTGCGGCTTGAAGAAGAGATTTCTCTTTATCTCTAATTTTTCTGAATTTAATATCTTTTAGCCATGTTCCTTGTTCTTCGACTTCAATTTCACTCTTAAATTTTGCCATTTTTTAATGTTCTCTTTCTAATAATTCTCACATTCTAATATTACCGTTGCCAGAAAGTTTTTGTACCGGTAATTATTTTTTCCTCCTTATGATATTTAAAACATGCGAATTATGAACATATTCTGCCATAAATACAATAAAAAGTCAAGCAAAAACCGCCATTTTATGGCGGTGATGCTTTTATAAAATTTCGAAAGCTTTTTTAACTTTTTCAAGCTCGGCTTTTTTGTTTGAAAATTCTTCGCGAGTTTCTTCAACCAAATGTGCTGGTGCTTTTGAAACATAATTTTCGTTCGAAAGGCGTTTTTCAAGCAAATTAATTTCGTTCGAAATTTTATTGATTCGTTCGGTGAGCTCGGTTTTATATTCAGCCAAAATATCGGTTGGCACATCGAGATAAGCGCCCAGACCACTAGCGGCAAGACTAAATCCGTGTGGCGCATCTGTTTGAATAATTTCTGGCACGCGCGAAAGGTGGCGAATAGTTTCAATATTTTTTGCAATTAGTTCATCTTTTTCAAAAACCAAATTATAGCGTTTTTTACCGGGTAGTTCAGCTGTAATCAGGCGAATTTCACCAACTAAATCTTGGATTCGTTCAAATTGAAGTGCTTCGAATTCGTTAAATTTTAGAGATTCGGCTAGTTTTTCGTTCGCTAAAATTCCCTCAGTCCAAGGCAGGGTTTGCCAGATGGTTTCAGTCACGAATGGTGCGAAAGGATGCGTAATTTTAAGACAAGTTTCAAGAACCCAAGCAAGAAGTTCAGGGTTGTCTTGTGTTTTTGAAGCTTCAATATACCAGTCTGCAACGGTGCTCCAAATTGTGTGATAAACCGTTTCTGAAGCTTCCGCAAAACGGTAATTTTGCATATGGCTTTCAATTTCAGTAATTGCTTTATCGAGTTCTCGCACGATCCAGTGGTCTGCTGGTGTGAAAGCTTCAGGCTGTTTTGTGCTCTTAATTTCGCCAACTTTTTCAGAAATGAACCGTGAAATATTCCATAATTTATTGCAGAAATTACGACCAGCGATAACTTTATTTTTCGAAAATGCCTGATTCTGCCCTGCTGAACGTGAAGCAATAATTCCAAGGCGAAAAGCGTCGGAGCCATATTCGGCAATTACGTCCATTGGATTAATCACATTGCCCTTTGATTTGCTCATTTTTTGACCATGCTCATCGAGAACCATCCCATGCAAATAGACTTCACGAAACGGAATTTGCCCTGTACAGTAAATTCCCAGCATAATCATTCGTGAAATCCAAGGAAAAATCAAATCGTGACCAGTTTCCATCACACTGTTTGGATAGAATTTCGAAAGCTCACCGCCTTCCAGAAAATCAGTTGTAATGAATGGCCATTGACCACTTGAAAACCAAGTGTCGAGCGTATCTTCATCGCGTTTGTATGTTTTGCCGTTTACTTCAATTTGCGATTCATGAACGCGCTCATCAAAAATCCAATCAGTTGGATCTTCAATATTTTGAAAAGCCGGAATTGGAATTCCCCAAGGGATTTGACGTGAAATGTTCCAGTCGCGAATATTTTTCAAGTATTCCGCCAAAACATTTTTCTTATTTTCTGGTGTGAATTTAATTTCATTATTTTCGAGAGCTTCAAGAGCTTTTTTTGCTAAAGGCTTAGTTGAAATAAACCACTGCTCTTTTACAAGCGGCTGAATTGGCTCTCCAGATTTATAATCATATCCAACAACATGAGTAATATCTTCTTCTTTAAACAATGCATTGATTTTTCGAAGATCCTCAAGAATCTTTTTACGCGCTTCTAGCACTTCTAAGCCAGCATATTTACCCGCATTTTCGGTCATTTTTCCATCAAATCCAATTACTTGAATTTTTGGCAAGTTGTGGCGATTGCCAACTTCGAAATCATTTGGATCGTG
>CALHCA010000001.1 GCA_937930585.1 uncultured bacterium | reverse complement strand
CTTTCGAATCCTCTTCGCTTAAACCTTTCAACTCTTCCTCCAATTTAGCACATACGAAAATTGATTTTGCAGGGAAAACTATTTTTGAAAGCTCTTCTTTTTTAGCCTCATCGGTTAAAGTATTTTCATCAACATTAAATGCATAAATTACAGGTTTTGCGGTTAATAAATGTAAATCTTGGATTGCTTCGTAATCTAAATCTTCTATTGAAGAGAGAAGAACTCCAGCTTGAAGTTGTTCAACTAATTTGTTCAAGTATTCGGATTGTTTTCGAAGAGATGGTTTTGCCTTTGCCTCTTTTTGAAGCTTAGGTAGGCGATTTTCGATAGTCTGAATATCTGCTAGAATCAACTCAGTATTAATAACCTCAATATCATTTTTTGGGTTAACTTCATTCGAAACATGAACAATATCATTATTCACGAAAGCTCGAACAATATGAACAATTGCGTCACATTGGCGAATATTCGCAAGAAATTTATTACCTAAACCTTCACCTTTCGAAGCTCCCGCAACTAGCCCGGCAATATCAACAAAAGTTACTGTTGCTGGAATAATTTTTTGTGATCCATAAATTTCAGCTAATTTGTTTAAGCGTGAATCTGGCACTGGCACAATTCCAGTATTTGGCTCAATTGTTGCAAAAGGGTAATTTGCTGCTAAAATATCATTATTAGTTAGTGCGTTAAATAGTGTTGATTTGCCAACATTTGGTAGTCCAACAATTCCAATTGATAAACTCATAAAATCTCCTTTTAATGTCTTTTTATTTTAACATAAAAGTTTGTAAAATAAAAATAAAAAAGCTTGATTTTTTAATTACGTTTATGTTAAAATAGAGGCATGATTAATATTAAAGGTGTGGGCGATTTCTTCTCGTTAGATATTGGAACAAATGCGATTCGTGCTGTCCAGCTTTCGAAAGCTGGAGAGAATTCTTGGAATTTGGTTGGCCTTGGTTATACACCAGTCGATCCTCAACTAGTTTTGAGTAATTCTGATGAAAGCCGTCGTCGTTTGGGAGAAATTATCTCAACAATGATCGGGCAGAGTGATATCAAAACAAAAAATGTAGCGATTAGTCTTACGTCCCAGAAGACATTCACAACAATTTTCGAAGTACCAAAACAGGATATGCGAGAATTACAAAAAAATATAAAATATCAAGTTGATCAATATATTCCGATGGCAGTTGACGATGCGCAAGTCGATTGGGCTCTTCTTGGGGAATCTCCTTCCAACCCTGATTCGTTGGAGATTTTACTTGCAAGTACAGCCAAAACTTATAGTGAAGAGAAAATGGAATTTATTGAAGGTTTAGGCTTGAATGTAGTTGCGAGCGAACCCGATTCTTTAGCGATGACTCGTGCTTTGTTTGTGCCCAACCAATCCGATCAGGCTCAACTAATTATTGATATGGGTGAGCTTTCTACTGACTTATCTATTGTGTATCAAGGTGCTCCAAGGCTTGTTCGTACAATTCCTACTGGAATATCAAGCTTGGTTAAATCTGCTACTCAAAATTTGAATATTAAAGAAGATCAAGCTCGACAATTTATTATGAAATTCGGCTTAGCCCAAGACAAACTAGAGGGCCAAGTTTTTAGAGCTATCGAAATGACTCTTGAGAATTTCGTTCAAGAAATCACTAAATCAATAAAATTTTTAGGAACAAAATACCAAAATACTCAAGTTGGGGTAATTTCACTTTCAGGATTTTCTGGAATTATTCCACAAATGCCAGAATATGTTTCTTCGAAAACTGGAATTCAGTCTTATTCTGCAAATCCTTTCCAAAATGTTAATGTTCCTGCAAAATATCAACAGCAGGTTGCAAGTGTTGGTAATGAATTCGCGGTTGCTGTCGGTTTAGCTGAAAGGAGTAACAAATAATGATTGAAATTAATCTTTTACCAGATGTTAAGCGTGATCTTATTAAAGCTCAGCAACTTCGAAATATAGTTACTTTTGTGTCTATAATTATTGGTGGTGCTATGCTTGCTGGGGTAGTTTTATTATTCTTAACAACTCAAGGTCAGCAATTTGTTATGGGTTTGAAAACTAATGAGATTTCAGATAAATTTGCTGAGATGCAAAAAATTAAAGATGGAGAAATTGCAGCTACCCTTCGAAATCAGCTTAATGCAATTCAAAAAATTAGGAATGCTTCGCCAGACACTTCACGATTGATTGGAACAATCTTGCCAGCAATTCAGACTACTGGTGAAAATGCTGTCCAGTTTTCTGCAGTAAATTATGACCCTGAAACTCGAATTGTTTCAATCGAAGGCCAAGCAAGTAATGGTTTCCCAGCTCTTGAGGCTTTTATTAAAACAATTAAATATTCACAAATCATTTATGATGGTGAAGGTTCTCAATGCAAAGCTAGCGAAGTCGAAAAAGATGCTAATATATGTATGCTTGCTGATGAGGGCTCGGTTGTTCGGAATGAAAGCTCGCTTGGAGCTAATGAACAAGGTCAAAACGTTTTGCGTTTCACTGTTAACTTTAAATTAAATGAAGCAGCTTTGAAATTTTCTTCGAAAAACTTTGCTGTAAAAGCTCTTGGTCGAAAGAATGTAACAGATTCAACTATTCAGGTTCCTGCTGGAATTTTTACTCAGAATTCAAAAAAAGATTCTGAAAAGGAGAATAAATAATGGGTGAAAATAAAGAAGTAGCTTTTTTGAAGCGAAATGCCATTAATAAGGCTAACCAAACAATGTTTTTGGCAGTTGCTGGCGCTGCTTTGATTGCTGGTGCATCTGTTGTTGGAATGATTTATCTTTTCAGGATTTTTACATTTAATGCTAAAGTCCTGGGTGAACAAGATAAAAGTATTTCAACAATTCAAAAAAATATTCAAAATATTGAAGATTTAAAGAGTAAGCTAAGCTCATTAGAAACCGATCCAAATCTCAATGAACGAAAATTGAAATCTAATGCCGAAGATGGTGGCTTGCGCGTTATAGCTGACGCTTTACCTGATAGCGAGAATGCTGCTGCTCTTGCAGCAAGCCTTGAAAAGAACATTTTTTCTGAAGGTGTAACCCTTGACTCATTTAGTATTGACTCTGCTGACTCTGCAAACAAAAGTTTTTCAGGCTCAAGCTCGGCGTCAAATTCTTCTAGTTCATCAGCAACTAGCGGTAGTCAAGACTCAAATAAAATCCCAGAAGGTGTGAAAGATATTCAATTTTCCGCAACAATTTCTGCAGGTTTTCAGGGTGAGGGCTCAAATTCAGCACAAGTCGCTAAATCTCAAGATGAAGCACTTAATAATTTAATTAACACCGTTCGAAAGATGGAAAGATCAATTCGAGCGATAAAAATTACAAGTTTTAAATTTGAGCGTTCTCTTAATCGATTCAGTCTTAACTTTTCTGCAAAATCCTACTATTACCCTAAATATGTAATGAAGCTTGAAAGCAAGAAAGTTAAAGCAGATGAAACTGCAAAACCAGCATCTTCTACGACTGGAACTGGTAAAACTCAAAACTCAAGCACTACAGGAGGATCAAAATAATGAAAAAAACTGATATTGCGATGATTATTTTGATTGCGGGTTTTAGCGTTTTAATTTCATATTTAGTTATTAACTCTTTAGCTCAGGGTGGGTTTTCTGAACAGACTTATGAAGTTAAGACTACTGAACCAATTTCGAACGAATATGTAAAACCAAGTAGTGAAATTTTTAATAAGGATGCTATCAATCCAACAGTTCAAGTTAATATTGGACAATAAATATCAAATAACTCAAAAAGGAACGTAATGACATTATTAACCAATGATATTCAGGATAGACTTGCGAAAATCCTTGTTGAAGAGGGTCTTATTCAAGAATCAAAAATTGAGTTGGCTATAAAAGAGGCTGGTTTAAATAATCAGTCTCTAATGTCGTATATGATTGAGCATAAGTTTCTTGATAATGAAATTCTTATTCACGCAACAGCTCATGTTTCAGGGATTCCTTATGTTAATCTTGAAAATACTACAATTCCGCAAGAGACTCTTGATTTAATTTCAGTTGATATTGCTGAACGAAATATGGCGGTTCCAATTGCTGAAGTTCAGGGGCGAATTGCTGTTGCGATGCTTGATGCCACAAACATTCAAGCTGTTGATTATCTTTCTAGCCTAATTCAGCGCCCTCTAAAAGTGTTTATGGCGAGCCAAAAATCAATTAGGCATATTTTAGACCAATATAAAACTGACCTTTCTGGTGTTGATGCTCTTGCTGAAAATGTTGATGCGCAAACTCAGGCGGAGGCAGAATCGAAACGGCAGGTTCAAACAATTGTTCAGGACTCACCGATTTCGAAAGCTTTGAATACAATTTTGGAATATGCTGTTCGCGCAAAAGCATCCGATATTCATATTGAACCACTTGAAAAATCTTTGAAGATTCGCTGTCGAATAGATGGCGTTCTTCGAGAAATTATGAATTTACCAAAGAGTATCGAGCCGGCTCTAATTTCACGTATTAAGATTCTCTCAAGCTTAAAGATCGATGAGCACCGCGTACCACAAGATGGTCAGTTTGCTGTTGCAGTTGGAGATAAAGAAGTTGACCTGCGTATTGCTATCTCGCCAGTTGTTTGGGGCGAGCAAGTCGTGATTCGTTTGCTTGATAAAACGGGTAATTCTTTTAATCTTGAAGAAATGGGATACGCTGGGCGAGCTCTTCGAACAATTCGAAAGGGAATTGCCGCTCCAAACGGAATGGTTTTAACATCTGGTCCGACTGGTTCTGGTAAATCAACATCACTTTACGCATTGATTAAAGAAATTAAAGATGATTCGGTGAATATTATTACGCTCGAAGACCCTGTTGAATATAAGATGGACGGCGTAAATCAGATTCAAGTTAACGCTGAGGTTGGACTAACTTTTGCAGCGGGATTACGTTCTATTTTGCGTCTCGACCCTGATATTGTGATGGTTGGTGAGATCCGTGACGGTGAAACTGCGAACTTGGCAGTTCAGGCTGCTCTAACTGGACACTTGGTGTTTTCAACGCTTCACACTAACTCTGCTGCTGGAATCTTACCTCGCTTGATTGACATGGGAATTGAACCTTTCTTGATTGCTTCAACAGTTAATACAATCATTGGTCAGCGACTTGTTCGAAGAGTTGCAGCCAAGCGGAATACTTATCAATCTTCACCACTTGAAACGCAAAGTATTATAGAAACTGTGGGTCATCTATTACCAAAAACACCAGATGAAGTAGAAAAAGTTTCGGCCGACTTGGGTTATAAAAATCTACCTCTTGCAAACCAGAAGTCTTACACTCTTGTGAAAGGCCGCGATACGCCACAAACACCAGGTGGGTATAAAGGGCGTGCAGGTTTGTATGAAGTTATGGAGGTGACTGAAGAAATTCAACAACTTATCATTAAACACGCAACTTCGCACGAGGTTCAAAAAGTTGCAATACAACAGGGAATGATTACGATGCGCCAAGATGGATATCTTAAAGCTTTAACAGGAATTACAACATTAGAAGAAGTTAATAGGGTTGCGTCTGATAGCGCATAAAACGGGAGGAATATGAATCAAAATCTAAGAATAGAAATTTTACTTGAAGAAATCGTTCGAAAAAACGCAAGCGATCTTCACCTACAAGTTGGTTTACCGCCAATGATGCGGCTAGATGGTGTTTTGGCGCCATTTCCGGGCTATAACCCATTGAATGCTGAAGAAGTTGAGCGTCTTGTTTTTGCAATCCTTGATGATGATCAGCAAAAAATTCTAATTAAAGATAAAGAATTCGACTTCTCGTTTGCCTTTGGTGATTTGGGCCGTTTTCGTGTTAATGCTTTTCATGAACGTGGTAATTTAGCAGCTTCGCTTCGTTTAATTCCAAATCAGATTAAAACTATTGCTGAACTTGGAATGCCACCAGTGATTCAGTCTTTTGCCGATTTTCCGCGTGGTTTAGTTTTAGTTACCGGGCCAACTGGTTCAGGAAAATCTACAACTCTTGCTGCTTTGATTGATAAAATTAACAGCGAAAAAGCTCAGCATATCATTACAATTGAAGATCCGATTGAGTTTACACATAAATCGAAACGTTCAGCGATTGTTCAGCGAGAGGTTCATTATGACACTTACTCATTTTCTGCAGCTCTTCGAAGTTCGCTTCGTCAAGATCCAGATGTTGTTTTGATTGGTGAGATGCGTGATCTTGAAACAATCTCGGCTGCAATTACGATTGCTGAAACTGGGCACTTAGTATTCGCAACACTTCACACAAACTCTGCTGCGCAGTCAATTGATCGTATGATAGACGTTTTTCCGCCACACCAACAGCCTCAAGTTCGTTCTCAGCTTGCTAATATTCTGCAAGGAATTTGTGCTCAACGGCTCGTTCCTGCAATTGGTGGTGGGCGAGTTGTTGCGGCCGAAGTTATGGTTGCTAACCCTGCAATTCGAAATATTATTCGTGAAGGAAAAACTCATCAGCTTGATACTGTTATTCAAACTGGTTCCGACCAAGGAATGCAGACAATGGATAGAACGCTTGTTAAATTGGTACAATCTGGTGTAGTGACTTATGACGACGCACGTGAATTTGCGGTTGATTTAGTTGAATTTGAAAGGTTAATGAGAGGCTAATATGAAAAAATTTTCTTATAAAGTAAAAGATCGTGTTACTGGTGCAATCGTTAAAGGCGAAATTTCAGCAGATAGTTCGCGTGCGGCTGGAAAAGCTCTTATTGATCAAGGCTATATTTTACAAGATGATATTCGTGAAGTTGGTCAAGAAAACGCTTTAGCGAGATTTATGAACCGAATCACAACTAAGGATAAAATCGTCTTCACGCGTCAGTTTGCGACTTTGATTGGTGCAGGTTTACCTCTTGCTCAGGCTCTTCGAACGGTTTCTGAGCAGACTGAAAATAAAAAAATGCGTTCAGTTATTGATGATATTTTAGCTTCAGTCGAAAGTGGTTCAAGCTTAAAAGATGCTTTTTCGAAATTTCCAGATGTTTTTGATAAAGTTTATCTTGCTTTGATTGCCGCTGGTGAGATGTCAGGAACACTTGATGAATCACTCCGCCGTGTTGCAACCCAGCAAGAAAAAGATGCGGCAATGATGAGTAAAATCCGTGGAGCTTTAACTTACCCAGCAATTGTGCTTGTAGTTATTGGTCTTGTGATGGCGTTTATGATGGTGCAAGTTGTTCCTCAAGTTAAACAGCTTTATAAAGATATGCACCAAGAATTACCATTTGCGACACAAATTCTTATTGGAATATCAGACTTTATGATTAACTTCTGGTGGCTTGTTTTGATTGGGCTAGGTGTTGCTGGCTATTTCTTCCGTCAATATCTTAAAACAGAGTCAGGAATTAAATTTGCGGCAAATTTCAAACTAAATGTTCCATTGTTTAGTCCGTTATTTCGAAAGCTCTATATGGCGCGATTCGCAAGAACTGGCCAACTTTTGCTTTCAACTGGTGTTGCAATGCTTGATATGCTTAATATTTGTGGTGACGCAATAAATAACGTTATTGTGAAAAAGAGTATTAACGAAGCTGGAAAACTTGTTCAGGGTGGTAAAAGTCTCTCAGAGTCGTTAAAGGGTAAAGATTACATTTTAGATATGGTGCCGCAAATGATTAATATTGGTGAGCAGTCTGGTAAGATTGACGAAATGCTTGGTAAAACCGCACAGGTTTATGAAGATGAGCTTGATGAGCAAATTAAAGCTATTTCAACCTTGATTGAACCAATTCTTATGGTTGTGATGGCATTGATGGCGGGTGGTTTGATTGGTGCAATTTTGTTCCCAATTTACTCGCTAGTTACAAAAGTTTAATTTTTCGAAAGGAAGAGAGTGGAGAATTTTCTATTAAGTTTAATTTTTGGCGTAATTGGTGCCGTTTTGGGTAGTTTTTCAGTTGCCCAAGTTTGGCGATTGCGCGCAAAACAACTTCAAGAAGAGAGAGAATCTGGCAAAAAAGTTGATTCTACTGAATGGAAAAAACTCCACTCTTTGGTTTCGGTCAAAACAAAAAATGACCGCTCGCATTGCTTGAGCTGCAACTATCAACTAAAGTGGTTTGATCTAATTCCGATTATCTCTTGGCTTTCACTTGGTGGAAAATGTCGTAAATGCCGTTCGAAAATCGGCTCACTTGAATTTTTCTCTGAAATTTTAATGTTTGCGCTTTTTGCGATTATTTTCTTAATTTTTAACCCGATTTCGAATGGCACAATTTTAGTTTTGCCAGCAATTAGACTTTTCGTTTTGCTAATTTCTCTGGTTCCGCTTGCAATTATGTTTATTTATGACGCTAAGTGGTCGCTTTTGCCAACCAAACTTCTGTATATTTTTAATATTTTAGCGTTTATTTATTGGGCTACTGGATTTTTGACAGTTTCTGGTGGATTTAATTTGAGATCAGTTTTTTACTTAGTGATTTCAATGATGTTCTTCCCGTTGATCTATTTTGTGCTTGCAAAAGTTTCGAAAGAGCAATGGGTTGGTGGCGGCGACTGGATTTTGGCAGTTGGCTTGATTCTTCTTTTACCAAACCACCCAGTCTTTGCAATTTTTCTACTTTTTATTTCGAATGTTATTGGCTTGGTTTTTGCAGTTTTTCAATCTATCTTGCATTTTCGAAAAGTTAAACGTGGAACACAAATTCCATTTGGCCCGGCAATGATTTTAGCGGCTTTAATTTTGTTAGCCCTTCAACAGCAAATTTTGGTATTTTTTATCAATTTAATAATGTAAAAATAAAAAGCTTATGGTATAATAGGAGTAAATATGGAAAACTTTACAATGAAAAAAGCTTTTACAATTATTGAAGTGATACTTGTTTTGGGTATCTCTGGCTTAATGTTGGCAACCATGCTTGTTGGTTGGAATGCTAGTATCGAAAAACAGCGTTATAATGATTCGGTAAATACTTTTAAGTCAGATATTCAAGGTGTGTTTTCAGATGTAGAAAATCAAACTAATGATAAGGGCTCTACAAGAATTAAATGTGACACATCTGGCGCAAATATAAGTATTTTAAAAGATAATAGCGGAAAATTAACAGGTTCCAGCAATTGTGTAATACTTGGAAAGTATATTTCTCTATATAATGGAAATGTCATTCCCGGGAATGAAAATGCAACTCTTGGACAAGATCGATTTAGAGTTTTTGACGTTATAGGTAAAGATATAGACATTTCAAAGGAATGTAGGGACATAGATGAGAACGGCAAATTACACGGTGATCTAAGAGCATGTAGAAATAGCATAGAAGCCTTACGTGCAACAAAGTTTGTTCTTGATGGTGGTAAGAATAGTGTAAAAGGCCCAAAAGATATAGAATTGCAATGGCGCGGAACATATAAGAATGTTACAGATAATAGGATAACCAGTGCTAGTGGGATACGAGCCTTTAGCCACAAAAGTGCAGTCACTTCAATAACAAGTGGTGATAATAAGTGGCACGGTTTAGATACAATAACAGGTGTACTGATATTGAGATCTCCTATTGATAATTCAATAATTTCTTTCGGCACTTCAGCAATGATAGAACATGGTTCTCTGAATGATGAAGGTCTCATAGCTGCTTTTAGGGATATAAATGTAAATAGCGATTTTGTTATTAAAAATGGAAAAACAGTTAATGTTTGCGTTCGACCTTCCAACGATGGAGTGCAATGGTATGCTGGTGGCTTCAATTTTTTCGGCGATAGAAATAAAATTGTAAAAATTGGACCTTCAGCTTCTGCTGTTGAAATTGCACCTCTTGACGGTCCTAAAGGCTCTTCTTGTGGCGGCGATAGAAAAGGTGATGCAAGATTTGGCGATGTAATAATTGATGGGAAGAATTTATAATGAAATTTCGAAAAGGTGATACATTAATTGAAGTGCTTCTTGCTATTGCTGTTTTTGCAACCGTAATGATGATTGGGCTGACTGCAATGAATAATGGAATGTCGCGTGCACTAGCAAGTTTGCAGCTTACTATGGCACGAAACGCTATGGACACTCAAGCGGAGGCTTTGCGTTTTGCAAATGCAGCATTTATTTCTGAATATCGTGCAGATAGCTCAGAAGTTTCAAGCCCTGCAGCAGAATTATGGAAAAATAACTTAACAAAAGACGCTCAAGGCTCAGCAACCCCGCTTGGGGAGTGCAGTCGAGGCTCAAGTGCTTTTGTTATCTCAACAAGAGATATGGCGACGAATCGTGGTTATCACACTGAAAAAATAGTTGATGCTATAACTTATCCGCGAATTGCTTATGGTGATGATAAAGATAATAATGCGAACTGGCTACGCGATGATCTTCCTTATAGAAGTGCACAAGGTATTTGGGTTGAGAAAGTTCATGCTCCAAATACAAAATATTATGATTTTCATATTCGTGCATGTTGGTCAGCGCCAGGAACTAACGTAAAAACAACTCTTGGAACGATTGTGAGGTTATATGACCCAAGGAACTAAAAAAGGTTTTACGATTATGGAATTAATGCTAGCAATGGGCGTGATTGCATTTTTGCTTATTGGTGTTGCTGGCTTAATTATTCAAATGACGAACACAATTACTCGTGGTACAACTTATAAAGATTTAAATACTGCTGCTCGCACAATTAATG